>CAZSGS010000214.1:0-4896 GCA_964606365.1 uncultured Wenzhouxiangella sp.
CACGCCGTTGTATCCGCAATGGCCCAACCAGGGGCGTATCGGCGGCGAGCTGGTGGTATCGACCCAAGCGGGCGTCATCGAGGTCGAAAGCCTGGACCTCGCGGCCGATCCGGGCGACTTGAGCGTGTCCGGCGCCGGGCGGATCGACCCGGCCGGCGACCGCGTGGACGTGACGCTCGAGTGGCAGCAGTTTGCCTGGCCGCCGGTCACCGACGAGACCGAACCGATGGTGGCCAGCGAGTCCGGGCGCCTTCGCCTCGAAGGCCGCATCAGCGAGTGGCGCGCCGAACTCGATGCCATGCTCGACTCGCCGCATTCGCCGCCGGCGCGCATCGAGGCGCGCGCGAGCGGGTCGCGCGAAGCGGCCGATATCGAGCAACTGACGATCGATGCCGGCGACAGCGGCTCACTCGCGCTCGACGGACGGATCGCCTGGGCGCCGTCGGTGTCGGCCCGGGTGACGCTGGCCCTCGACGGCTTCGACCCGGGGGTTTTCGTCAGCCAGCTTCCGGGCCGCATCGACGGAAGCGCCCGCATCGACCTGAGCCGGGATGAGCGCTGGCAGGCGAACATCGGACTCGAACGCCTCGACGGCGAGTTGCGCGGTCAGACGCTCGAGGGCACCGGGCAATTCGCCTGGGTGGACGACCAACCCGAATCCGCCGACATGACGCTCACCCTCGGCGACAACCGCATCGCCGTCAGCAGCGGCGAGTCCGAGGCCTGGCAGATGGCGCTCGAGGCCGTCTCCCTGGATCAACTCTGGCCGGCACTGGAAGGCGAGGCCGAGCTTTCCGGGAGATTCGAGCCCGCGGCCGGCCGCCTTGAGCTCAGCGGCAAGGTCAATGCGCTGCGCTACGAGCAATACGATCTGGAACGGGCCGAGCTCGACCTCGCCCTGGCCTGGCTGGACAATCCCGAGGTGGACCTGACCGTCCAGGCGGACAACCTGGACCTGCAGCCCTGGGACCGCATCGAAAAGCTGGAGCTGAGCCTGGTCGGAAGCTGCGCGCAACACCGGCTCCGGCTCGAGTCCTCGGGAGCACGCGGCAACCTCGACCTGGCCGCCAGCGGCGACCTGGTCGACTGCCTGCAGGGTGAGCCCGAATGGCGCGGCGAGATCACCCGACTGTCCCTGGCCGAAACCCTCGCCGGCGACTGGCGACTGTCCGAATCCGTCGACCTGTCCGCCTCGAGGCGCGGTGTGAGCGCCCGGGCGGCCTGCCTGGCGACCGCGGCCGATACGCCCGCACGGCTATGCCTCGAGGAACTCGAAGCGGGCGCGACCGGCCGGGTGCTGGCCCGCATCGAGCAGGTGCCGATGAACCTCCTGCTGCTGCCAATCGATCCGGTCTTCTCGCTGACCACGCCGCTTTCGGGACGAATCTCGGCCGGCTGGGATGCCGCCGGCCTGTCCGAGCTGGAAGGGGAGCTCCGGCTCGCCGCCGGCGCGCTCAAGGCCATCGGCGGCGAGGATGACCTGGTGGCGATCGACTCGGTGCGCCTCGGATTCGCCCCCGGCGAAGCGCGCGCCCTGGACGTGGACCTGAACGCCCGCCTGGAGGGCAACACGGAGATCAACGGGCGGGCTCGTCTGGCCGACCTGCGCGAGCCGGCGGACGCGAACCTCGAAGGAGAAGCCCGGCTCGACCTGCCCGAAATCTCCGCCTTCGCCCACCTGATTCCCAACGTCGACCGCATCGGCGGGTCGGCCATAGGCCGGGTCGCGATCACCGGCCCCGTGACGGGCCCGTCCATCAGCGGACGGCTGGCGATCGACAATGGTGAACTCGTCCACGCCCCCCTGGGCCTGGACGTATCGGCCATCGCGCTCGAGCTGTCCGGGTCTGCCGACCGAGCCAGTCTGCGGGGGCGGGCCGAATCGGGTGGAGGGGAGCTTCGCCTGGACGGCCAGGCCAACCTGCTCGACGAAGGCTGGCGGCTGGAAAGCCGGCTCGAAGGTGAGCGCTTCGCCTTCGCCGGTGCCGACTGGCTGGAATTGACCGCAAGCCCGCAGATCAGCCTCACCGCACAGCACGAACGCGTCGACATCGACGGCGATATCCGCATCGATCGCCTGCGCGGCGGGCTGCCGCCGGGTGCAGCCGAGCGCGTCGCCCCCTCGCCCGATGTCGAAGTCGTGGGCGAGGAAGCTCAAGACGACGAGACCGAGGCGGCACTCGAGCGCCGACGGATCGAAGGCAGGCTGGGCATCGATCTGGGCGATGACGCCCGCCTGGCGACCGAGGGCTTTCAGACGCAGCTCGCCGGCGAGCTCGAGCTGCTCTGGGACGGCCCACCCCGTCCGCAGGGCCGCGGCACCCTTCGCCTGCCCGAGGGCGCCTATCGCGCCTACGGGCAGAACCTGGAAATCAGCGGCGGCGAGGTGATCTTCACCGGCCAGCCCATCGACGACCCCCGCCTGGATATTCGCGCCGTGCGCGAAATCTTCGGCGACCGCAAGGTCGAGGCCGCCGGGGTCCATATCGGCGGCAGCGCGCAGCGACCCGAGATCGGGCTCTACACCGACCCGCCGACCAGCGACGAGAAGGCCCTGGCCTATGTCGTCACCGGTTCCGACTTCGACCATGCCGGCGGCCAGGGCGCGCTCAACGTCGGTTTCTACCTGCTCGTCAGCTACGGCGTGGGCCTGTTCGAGACCGGCAACGTACTCTCGGGCCGCTACGAGTTCTCGCGTCGCTGGGGCGTGCGCCTCGTGTCGGGTGAACGCGACACCGGCGTTGATCTAAGCTTTACCGTCAACAACTGACACTGTCGTTCGTGATTGACCCGGCACGCACCGGGCGGAGGCAAGGCATGCACCCATCGATTCTCAAACCCTTCCTGGCGCTTGCGCTTTGCGCCCTGACCGTGCCGCTGGCGCAGGCCGGAGAATCATCGGCCGAGGACGTGATGATGCGCGCCATCTCCGGCCAGGCGCCGGAACCGGTCGGCCGCGATGTGAGCTACTTCGACGGCGACGAGGCAACCCGCGGCTACCTGGCCGTGCCCGAAGGCGAGGGCCCGTTTCCCGCCGTCATCCTGATTCACGAGTGGAACGGCCTGGTCGACCGCATCCGTCAGACCGCCGACGCCTTCGCCGCGCACGGCTACATCGCGCTGGCCGCCGATCTCTACGGCGGGCGCACCGGATCGAACCGGGAGGAGAACATCGCCCTCATGCGCGAGGCACGTTCCGACGAAGAAGCGATCGTCGACAACCTCGACGCCGCCGTCGACTGGCTCGAGACCAACACCGATACGACCGGCCGGATTGCCACCGTCGGCTGGTGTTTCGGCGGCGGCGTGGCGCTGTCCTACGCGCTCGGCGGACAGCAGCACGACGGCACGGCGATCTTCTACGGCTCGCTCATCGACGACCCCGAGCAGATGCAGCACGTGCACCACGAGGTGTACGGCACCTTCGCCGAAGAAGACAGCGGCATCCCGGTCGACGAGGTCGAGGCCTTCGTCACGGCCATGCGCGCGGCCGGCATCGACAACGACGTGCATATCTACGACGCCGTCGATCACGGCTTCTGGCTCTATACCGAGCGCGACCCGGACGATGCCCGCCCGGCCGCCGCGCATGCCTGGGAGCGGCTGCGCGCCTACCTCGATCGCACCATCGGACCCGAAGCAAATATAGCAACGGAGGAAGAATGAACGAACCCTGCCTGCAGGAACGCTACGCCCCGCACAACGCCTGCTTCGGCTGCGGCCCGGCCAACGACAAGGGGCTGCGCATCCGCTCGTTCGCGCGAGGCGAGCGGGTCGTGGCCGACTGGCAGCCCGAGGCACACCACGAGGCCTTTCCCGGCGTGCTCAACGGCGGCATCATCGGCTCGCTGCTCGACTGCCACATGAACTGGACGGCGGCCTGGCACCTCATGGAATCGCAGGACCTGGAGAAACCGCCCTGCACGGTGACGATGGAGTACGCGGTCAAGCTGCGCCGGCCCACCCCGTCGGACGGCGCGCTGCACCTGGAAGCCTGGGTCACCGACACCGACGAAAAGGGCATCGTCAGCGTCGAGGCCGAGCTATCGGCTGGCGGCGAAGTCTGCGACCGCGCCACGGGCCGGTTCGTCGCCGTCAAACCGGGACACCCCGCCTACCACCGCTGGTAACCCCTCGATGGGGCCCGCGTGGGTCAGGGGCCGCGTCCCCGACGGTCGAGATACGGTCAACCCCGTAGGCCTCTCATGCATGCCCTCCGCTCGGAACGAGAACACATGTAGATCCCGGTGTAGACGACCGAAGCCTCGTCCGTCGCGGATGCGACCGCGACCTACGCCTGCTCGCAAGGAGCAAGGGGTCAGAATGCAGGGGAACGCACACGATGCCATAATCCAAAGCCTCGAGCATACGCGGAGACATGAACATGAGGGTCAAACCCCTGATTTTGGTCGGCACCTGCCTGTTGCTGGCCGGCGCGCTGAGCGCCTGCCAGCAAGGCGGCGATGCCCCGCAAGACAATGGCGCATCGCCGGATTCCGACCCGGCCGAGTCGGCAACCGGCGGCGAGATCACCGAAGGAAACGACATGAGCGACAGCGGACCCGACCGCCTGAGCCTTGAAGAAGCCGTCGAGGCGGCGCGCAAGGACCTGGCGAAACGAGCGGGAAAGGCGCAGCAAGATATCGAGCTGCTGCGATCGCAGGAGGTCACCTTTGCAGACGGCGCCCTGGGTTGCCCGGAAAAAGGGATGATGTATACGCAGGCCCTGGTCGACGGCTACTACATCCTGCTGCGCGCCGACGGCGAGGAGCACGCCTACCATGCGGGTCGCGACGGCAAGCCCTTCCACTGCCCGGCCGAGCGCAGCAAGGCGCCACCCGAAGAATCCGACGGGGACGACAACATGTCGTAAGCGCCGGATCGGCTTCGTCCGGA
>CAZSGS010000215.1:0-4887 GCA_964606365.1 uncultured Wenzhouxiangella sp.
GAATCGAGAACTTCATGATTGCTCCTTCATGTCGAGGCAGTCGGATGACTGTTTCTGTTTTTGTTTATATAAAGAAAACAGCAGTAGTAGTAGGGCCTGTTGAAACTGTTGATAAATCAATTTTCCCTTGTTATTCAACTATTTACCTTATTCTTTCGGCCGTTGAAACTGTCCGCGAAACCTGTTGGTCAATTGTGGATAACTCCATCCGGGAATTCTATCCACAGCTTGTCCCGCCGGTCCCCACAGCTTGTTTCTCAACTGGTCAGTTCCCGCGTCAGCCGGGCATGCTCTTCGCGCAAGCGCCCGTCCGAGTCGCACAAACTCTCGATTTTACGACAGGCGTGCAGCACTGTCGTGTGATCCCGCCCCCCGAAGGCGTTGCCGATCTCCGGCAGGGAGTGCTCGGTCAGTTCCTTGGCCAGCGACATCGCCATCTGGCGGGGCCGGGCAATCGAGCGACTGCGCCGGCGCGAAAGCAGGTCGGCGACGCGCAGCTGGTAGAAATCGGCCACTACCTTCTGGATGTTCTCGATGGTGATCAACCGGTCGTGGACCGCCAGCACGTCGCGCAGGATCTCCTGCGTGTAGTCCAGATCGATCGTCCGGCCCGAAAAGCGCGCGTTGGCGATCAGAGAGTTCAGGGCGCCCTCGAGGTCGCGCACGTTCGATCGCATGCGCCGGGCGATCAGGAATGTGACGTCGTCGGTCAACTCCAGCTCGCGCTCGCCCGCCTTCTTCTGCAGGATGGCGACGCGGGTTTCGAAATCGGGGGGTTCGATCGATACCGTCAGCCCCCAGCCGAAGCGAGAGCGCAGCCTCGCTTCGATGCCGTTGACCTCCTTGGGGTAGCGATCGCAGGTGAGAATGATCTGCTGCCGCGACTCGAGCAGCGCGTTGAAGGTGTGGAAGAATTCTTCCTGCGAGCGGTCCTTGCCGGCGAAGAACTGGATATCGTCGAGCAGCAGGGTATCGACCGAACGGTAGCGCCGCTTGAATGCGTCGATGCTGTCGCGTCGCAGGGCCTGGATCATTTCGCTGACGAACTTCTCCGCGTGCAGGTACATCACCTGGGCATTCGGATTGGCGTCGGCGATGAAGCGTCCGGCCGCGTGCAGCAGGTGGGTCTTGCCCAGGCCGGTCGAACCGTACAGCAGTAGCGGGTTGTAGACGGTACCCGGGCTGTTCGCCACTTGGCGGGCGGCGGCGAAAGCCAGTTCGTTGGACTTGCCCAGCACGAAGTTGTCGAAGCGATAGCGCTCGTCCAGCCCCCAGGCGCCGCCGGCCGGTCGGGGCTGCTGCTCGACGCGCGCCGTTGCCCGCGAACCGACCTCGATGCTGATGGCATCGCGCTCGAAGCCGTGGTAGGCGAAGAACTCGCGCATCATTTCGAGGTAGTGCTGGCGCACCTGGTCGCGCACCAGGTCGTTGGGCGCGGTCAGGCGCACCCGGCTACCGCCGTTGCCGTCGAGCTCCAGCGGCCGAATCCAGGTGTTGAGTTCCTCGAGCGGGATCTGACGCTCGAGACGCTCGAGGCATTGCTGCCAAAGATCGGCCACTGGGCCATTGTGCGACGTCTCGGTCATAAGCTGCTCAGTCTAGTCTTGATGACGGGCAAATTCATCCCGCGTCGAAGCCGCCCCGGAAAGCGGCCTCCCCGGGTTCGGGCTACGGCCCAGAGCGTTGACATAAAAGCACTCTGAAGGTTATCCTTGATGTCTTTTGTTGGGCCACCTTGCGCGGTTTGCCGCGGCAGGGCTGCATCAGCGTGTCCGACTACGGTCGTCAGCGGATGCGGGCAAGCCCGCCATTCTATCGTCAACAGTTTACGGATTCGGTCATGAAACGGACATTCCAACCTTCCAGAATCAAGCGCCTTCGCCGTCACGGTTTCCGTGCGCGCATGGCGACCAAGTCGGGCCGCGCGATCATCAATGCCCGTCGCGCCAAGGGTCGCAAGCGCCTGGCCGCCAATCCGGGCCGGTAAGTTTCAGGGCAAGTGCCACGGCGGCACCGCCTGCCGCGAACCGCGCGCTTGCTCAGTGGCGCGCAGTTCAAGGCAGTGTTCACCGCCCGCCGCTCCTGCGGCAACGAATACTTTCGGGTTCACTACGCGCCCTCCGATCAGGCGCGGCTCGGCATGGCCGTTTCCCGCCGGGTATCCAGGCGTGCGGTCGACAGAAACCGCATCCGCCGCCAGATTCGGGAGACTTTCCGACTGCGGCGCGAGCGTCTGGAAGCCATGGACTACGTGGTCGTGGCCCGGTCGGCTGCCAGGCAGGCCGACCGCCGCGTCCTGAAAGACAAGCTCGAACAACTTTGGCAGCGGTTTAGCGATAATCCATGAATACGCGCAGTTTCCTTCTTCTCCTCATCGGCCTGCTGGGCTTCATGGTCTACATGGAGTGGCAGAAGGACTATGCGCCGCCGCCGCGCCCCGGTGCCGAAACCGAGCAACCCGCGTCCGACGCCGGTGAAGGCAGCGCCGATGAGGGCAGCGAGACATCGGGTGATCCGGGTGATGTTCCCGAAGTCCCCGATTTCTCCGACGATCGTGATGACGATCGTGATGACGATCGTGACGCTGAGCACGGCGACGTACCGGCCGCTTCGGATCAGCAGTCGCCGCCGGAAGTCACGGCCAGCCGCCGCGTCACCATCGACACCGATGTGCTCAATGTCGATCTAGACGCCAGCGGCGGCACGCTCGTCGACCTGCGCCTGAAGGAATACCCGGTCAGCGTCGATCGCCCCGACCAGCCCTTCGTACTCCTCGTGCAGGACCTGCCGGAGCTGTTCGTGGCGCAGGCCGGGTTGGTCAGTGCCGACCAGCCGGCGCCCAACCACCGCAGCCGATGGGAGTTCGACCGCGACTTCTACGAGCTTCAGCCCGGGCAGGACAGGCTCGAAGTACCCTTGACCTGGCGGGACGAGTCGGGGCTCGAGGTGATCGCCACCTGGATTTTCCACCGCGGCAGCTACGTCATCGACCTCGAAATCGAGGTGGTCAACGAAAGCGGCGAGGACTGGCAGGGTGCCCGCTACGTCCAGCTGCAGCGGACCCGGCCCGATACCAGCGACGCCGGCTGGGCGTTTACCAATCCCGAGCGTTTCAGCTACAACGGCGCCGCCGTCTACTCGGAGGAAGACGCCCTGACCAAGCGCGGCTGGAGCGACCTGGCGGACAAGCCCTTCCAGGCCACGCACGCCGGCGGCTGGGCGGCCATGATCCAGCACTATTTCCTGGCCGCGTGGATTCCGCCCGAGGATCAGCGCCATCGCTACAGCGCGCGCGAGATCCGAAACGGCCAGCTGCCGCGCTACCTGCTGGCCGCCACGTCGCCCCAGGTGACCGTTCCGACCGGCGACCGCCACAGCTTCAACGCCCGCCTGTTCGCCGGACCCAAGCTGCAGAACCGTCTCGACGAGGTCGCCCCCGGCCTGCGCCTGACCGTCGACTACCGATTCTTCACCATCCTGTCGCGCCCCCTCTTCTGGGCGCTGGACAAGATTCATGTGTTGATCAACCACTGGGGCTGGTCGATCGTGGTGCTGACCCTGCTCATCAAGCTGCTGTTCTACAAGCTCACCGAGGCGCAGTTCCGCTCGATGGGCAAGCTGCGCCAGCTTCAGCCGCGCATCCAGCAACTCAAGGAACGATACGGCGACGACCGCCAGAAGTTCGGTCAGGCCATGATGGAGATCTACAAGAAGGAGAAGGTCAATCCGCTCGGCGGCTGCCTGCCGATCCTGGTCCAGATCCCGATCTTCATCTCGCTGTACTGGGTGCTGCTGGAGTCGGTCGAGCTGCGCCAGACATCGTTCTTGTGGGTACCCGACCTGAGTCGTCCGGATCCCTACTTCATCCTGCCCGTGCTCAATGGCGTATTCATGATCATTACCCAGCGCCTGATGCCAACCGCCGGCATGGACCCGACCCAGCGCAAGATCATGATGTGGTTGCCGGTGGTCTTTGCCTTCATGTTCGCGCTGTTCCCGGCCGGGCTGGTGTTGTACTGGGCGACCAACGCCGGTGTCTCGCTGGCCCAGCAGTGGTACATCCTCAAGCGGCTTGAGCGCGAAGGCTGACACCATCTGTGCCATTGCCACCCCGCCCGGTCGCGGTGGGGTCGGCATAATCCGGCTTTCCGGTCCCGGCGCGTTTTCGATCGCAGAACGAATCAGCGGGCCGCTGCCGGCGCCGCGCAAGGCAGCGCTGCGCAAGCTTCGCGACCACAGCGCTCAGGCCATTGACGAGGGGCTGGTGCTGGCGTTTCCCGGTCCAAGCTCTTTTACCGGCGAAGACGTGGTCGAATTTCACGCCCACGGCTCGCCGGTGGTGCTGGAGCTTTTGATCGCCGCCTGCGTGGCCGGCGGCGCGCGGCGCGCCGGCCCGGGCGAGTTCTCCCAGCGCGCTTTCCTCAACAATCGCATGGACCTGGCCCAGGCCGAAGCGGTTGCCGACCTTATCGCGGCCAGCACCGAAAAGGCCGCGCGCGCCGCGCGCCGCAGCCTGGAAGGAGAGTTCTCTCGCCGCGTGGACGGGCTGGCCGAAGCGCTGACCGAACTGCGGGTCTGGATCGAGGCGGCGCTGGATTTCCCCGACGAGGACGTCGATTTTTTGGCCGACGGGGACGTGCTGACCCGGGTCAAGGCGCTTCGCGAGCAGCTGGCTGAACTGCTTCAGCGCGCCGATGGCGGTCGCCTGCTCAACGACGGCATCCACATCGCCATCATCGGCCCGCCCAACGCCGGCAAGTCCAGCCTGCTCAATGCGCTGAGCCGACGCGATTCGGCCATCGTCACCGACACCCCCGGCACCACCCGCGACGTGCTGCGCGAGACCGTCTCGATCGCGGGCTTGAGCATTACCCTGGCCGACACCGC
>CAZSGS010000216.1:0-4884 GCA_964606365.1 uncultured Wenzhouxiangella sp.
ACCTCGGGCGTAACATTCCGGCTGTTGGTGCCAAGCGCGAGCCAGATTTCAGCACCGACGGTTACGGGGCAATGTGGGCCCGGGCGGAGTAGACTCCTCTGCCCGGGCATTTTTTTACCGACGCTTCGACATGGGGGCATCGCCCGATGCGAATCTTGATCATCGAAGACAATCGCGACATCGCGGCCAACCTGGGGGATTTCCTCTCCGACCGCGATCACGAAGTCGACTACGCCTACGACGGGGTGACCGGCCTGCACCTGGCCGTGGTCAACGAATTCGACGCCATCGTGCTCGACCTGGCGCTGCCCGGCATGGACGGCCTGGAGGTCTGCCGCAAGCTGCGCAAGGACGGCCGCAAGGAAACCCCGGTGCTCATGCTCACCGCGCGCGACCAGCTCGAGGACAAGCTCACCGGCTTCGAGTCGGGCGCCGACGACTACCTGGTCAAGCCTTTCGAGCTCAGGGAAGTCGAGGCTCGACTGGAGGTGCTGGCGCGCCGCGGCCAGCGGGTCAAGCCGCGCGAGCTCCAGGTGGGCGATCTCGCTTACAACCTGGAGACGCTCACCGTCAAGCGAGCGGGCAAGTCCATCGACCTCAACCCCATCGGCCTGAAGCTGCTGGACAAGCTCATGACCGCTTCTCCGGCGGTGGTCACCCGCAGGGAACTCGAGCACCATGTCTGGGGCGAGGAACTGCCCGACAGCGACAGCCTGCGCGTGCATATCCACAGCCTGCGAGCGGCCATCGACAAGCCCTTCGAGCAGGCCATGATCCACACCCGACATGGCATTGGCTACTGCCTGGTGGCGCCGGATGAAGTATCGGCGTCGACTTAGAAGCCGACTGATCTTCTCCTTCCTGGTGTTCGGCACGCTCCTGAGCGTGCTGTTCGCCGTGGCCGTGTTGCTGGTGCAGAGCTGGCTGGTCGATGCGCTGATTTCGCGCACCCTGGCCGACGAGATCGACCAGTACGTCGAAAGTCTGCGCGAAGACCCGACCCTGGTCGAACCCTTCTATACGCGTATCGAAGGCTACGTGACCCGACCGGGCCGGGCCGACATCGTGCCCGAGCCGTTCCGGGGCCTGTCCAGCGGCGTGCACGATGTCAGTACCGACGACGCCCAGTACAAGGCGGCGATTCGAAAGGAAGACGACTTCTGGGTTTTCCTGACCTATGACGTGTCGGAAAACCAGGAGCTGGCGCGGCGGCTGCAGATGGCGCTGGGCGCGGCGGTGGTGCTGTTCGTGCTCTTCTCCCTGGCGCTGGGCGTGTGGTCCTCGAGCCGCGTGATGGCGCCGGTGACCGAACTGGCCCGCCGTATCGAAGCCATGGACGAGCATTCGCCGCCGGGCGACCTGGCGCGGCATTTCCCCGATGACGAAGTCGGGCAGCTCGCCGCCGCGCTGGACGACTACGCCCATCGCCTCAAGGACCTGGTCGAGCGCGACAAGGCCTTCAACGCCGACGTCTCGCACGAGCTCAGAACGCCGCTGGCGGTCATCTCCGGCGCCACCGAGCTGCTGCTGGCCCAGCCCGAGCAGGACGAGCGCACGCGCGAGCGCTTGTTGCGCATCGCGCGAGCCGCGCGCCAGTCCACCGACATCACCACTGCCTTGCTTCACCTGGTGCGCACCGAGCGCGACGCCGACGGCGAGGGCCGCGCGCACGACGTCGGCCAGATCGCCCGCCAGGTGCTCGGCAACTACGAACCGCTGATCGGCGACCGCGAACTCGAGCTGATCATCGACGAGCGCGAGCACGTCAGCGTCATCGCGCCCGAGGCCGTCATAGCCGTCACGCTGGGCAACCTGATCGGCAACGCCATCCGCTACACCACCGAAGGCGAGGTGCGGGTGATGGTCGACGCCGGACAGGTCGCCATCCTCGATTCCGGCCCCGGCATCGCCGAGGAGGAGCTGCCCAAGGTCTTCGACCGCCACTTTCGCGGGCGCCAGGTCGGCGGCACCAAGGGCTCCGGCCTGGGCCTGTCCATCGTCAAGCGCCTGTGCGACCTCTACGGCTGGCGTATCGAATTCGCCAACCGCGACAGCGGCGGGCTGGCCGTGACGCTGAGGTTTTTCCCGGATCATGGGTAGGAAAGGAGGGTCTCAGGATTCGGGAGCGTTGGGCGAAGCCGTTTGTGCGTTGCCGAAAAGCCCGGCGCCGTGCAAGCCGATGACTACATGGTATTCGGAGTCGGCCCTGAAGCCTGAGCCCTGAAACCGGAACCCTTGATCGCTACAATACCCATCATGGCAATCATTCAATGTCCCGGCTGCGGCCGGAGAATCTCGAACAAGAGCACGTTCTGCGCCCACTGCGATCTGCCGTTGGGCGAAATGTCGCAGGAGGATGTCCGCCGGCTCAAGAGCCGCCGTTGGCGCCGGCGCGTCTGGCAGGCCAAGAACGTCACCTATGCCGCCATGACGGCGCTCGTCGGTGGGATGCTGTGGTGGTTCCTGGCCGAGCCGCAGGGCTGGGTCGTGCCGCCGCCGATCATGCCCGTCGCGCTGATCGTCCTGGGGGCGGCAGCCTACCTGGCCGGACGCGGGTGGCTATTCTGGCTGCGCATGAAACGAAACCGCCCGGACACAAGCCCGGGCGGTCGGTGACAGAACGGGTCTTTCGGCGGCGGGCCGTTTATTCCACGCGCCGGACCAGCACTTCGCGGTTGTAGCCGTCCACCGACAGGTACCAGGCATTGAATGCGCCCGGGCGGATCGTCACGCTGGGATTGTCGGTCTCGGGCATGCCGAAGGTGCCGGGGCGGGCCTGCTCCCAGACCATGCCGTTGGCCAGTTCGAAGACCGTCTCTCCGGTCCAGCCGCTGAACTCACCCTCGATTCGGGTCTTGATCGACGTATCGTCCGGGCCGTCCTGGAAGCCGCGGCGATCATCGTCGGCATCGCTGGCCGTGCCGCGCCGGCGATTGAGCTCCACCGCTTCTTCCTGCGTCAGCGAGCGCGCCCGGATCCACTCGTTGAGGGCGGCCAGTTCCTCGTCGCTGAGCTTGTGCAGGCCGGTTTCCTGGAATTCCTCGCCGGTCATGCGTTCTTCCAGGGAAGAAAAATCTTCCTGGGCCAGGGCGGCGACGGAGACGGTAAGCGCGATCAGCGCGATGCTCGAACGAATGACGGCAGTGGGCATATCCAGGATCCCCCGGGTTTCTCGGTCAGGTTTCTAAACGGAAGTGACTACAGATCCTGCTTGTAGCGCACGTAGGGAATGCGACCGTAGACGCTTTCGAGCGGATCTTCAAGTGCCGCATCCTGGTTGCCCTCGTCGGCGCGCGGGGCTGAATCCATGACGTTGCTCACGCCGATCGACAGCGAAGCGTTGCGCTGGGCCCGCCACGAGAACTCCAGGTCGAAAGAGCTGAGGGTCGACGGCGCCTGTTCGGCACCGAGCCACAGCGGTACCTCGCGGTGGTGGCCGAACATTTCGCCGCTGAAGTTGCCGCGGCGCCAGCCCAGCATGACCTGGGCGCTGTTCCTGTAGTGTTTGTTGCCGAAGTCATCCAGCGGATCGAGCTTCATGCCAAGCTCGGCCATGCTCATGCGCTGACGATAGCGGGCCATCTGCAGGCCGACCAGGAAATCGCCGATGCGCTCGGTCTTGATGCCGAAGCTGACGTTGACGTCCAGGCCTTCCACGGCCCCTTCGGTTTCATCGCCGGCGTTGCGCGAGAGCAGTTCCGGGTCGAGCTCGAATCCGAACGGCTGCTCGCCCGCGGCCGTCGGAGCATCGTCGCCGCGAAAGGCGCTGACACCCAGTTTCAGGCCGGGTGCCGCCATCCAGTCGCCGGACACCTGCAGCAGGCTCATCGAATCGCTCGGAACGGGGCGATCGACGAAGCGGCAGTCCTGCGCGAGGTAGGAATTCACGGTCATCGTGCCCTGGCTGCACTGGATGTGCGCCAGGCTGGCGGTGTTCATCTGCCAGGCCTTCAGCGACCAGGAAAAGGCGCTGCTGCTGCCGTCATCGTCGGCCCGTGCCGAGCGGTTGCCCGCCAGCGGCATGCTCATCGACAGGCGCGGGCGTTCGCCCGGCAAGCCCAGCGGTGAGCGGTCGGAAGCCAGTTGCACGACCGGCGCCGGCGTCGGCTCCGACGCTGCGGCCTGATCTTCGGGCACGAGCGACCACGGCACTTCATCACCGACCTGGGCCTGGGCCCCGGCGGCGATCAGCACGAACACGATCAGAGTGTGCTTGAGGCGACTCATTTCCCTCGTACCCAAATAGTCCAAATTAAAGAAACCAGACTGCCCCCGCTTTGACGTCGCTGGCTCGATAAAGTTTTACTGGCGTCAAGTGTAGCAGAGCTTCGGGCAGGATGCACTCGCAAAAATCAACGCAAGTGCCCGATATTACCGGATTTGTCCGCGGCAATCGGGGCGGCTCGGCGGCGTCGGAACGCGCCCGCTACGGCCTGCTTGCCCGTCGTCGCGCCGGGGACGGTAAAATGTGCGGCTTTTCCGCCCACTTTCCAAGCAGGCAGCACACTACATGACCCAGCCGACCCAGGATCGTCGCCAGCTCGCCAACGCCGTGCGCGCTTTGTCCATGGACGCCGTCGAGCGCGCCAACTCCGGCCATCCGGGCATGCCCATGGGGATGGCCGACATCGCCGAAGTGCTCTTCCGCGACTACCACAAGCACAACCCGGCCAATCCCGACTGGTGGGACCGCGACCGCTTCGTGGTGTCCAACGGCCACGGCTCGATGCTGCTCTACAGCGTGCTGCACCTGACCGGCTACGACCTGCCGCTCGAACAGCTCAAGAACTTCCGCCAGCTCCACTCGATGACGCCGGGCCACCCCGAGCGCAAGGACGCGCCGGGCGTGGAGACGACCACCGGCCCGCTGGGGCAGGGCCTGGC
>CAZSGS010000217.1:0-3740 GCA_964606365.1 uncultured Wenzhouxiangella sp.
CGTAGCCCTGCACCAGCGCCAGCACGACCAGTACGGCGGCGTTGATGGCCGTAATCGGCACATGGCCGTTCCAGGCCCCGAGTCGATTGAGTTCTCCCAGGGCCGGGTCGACCCGGCGCGCCACCAGCAGGTGGCGCGATTGTGCGGCGGCGGCCACCTCACGGATGAGCGCGGCCTGCCCGACCTGGACGGTGGCGGGCGACTCGCCCAGCCTGCGCAGGCGCTCGAGCGCCACCAGCGAGTCCTTGCCGCCGCCCATGGGCAGCAGCGAGCGTCGCGCGAGCCGGCAACTCACGGCCGGAGCGGCGCGATCGGGCCCGGCGGGGAACTCGGCCCACTGCGTCTGATCGAGACCGTTGCGCCAGGCAAATTCCGCCAGGCCCTCGCGATACAACCGGGCCAGCCAGTCCGCCTGCCAGCGGTCGGGCCCACGGGCCTCGAAGGCGATGTCGGCCGGGCAGCCCGCTTTCCAGTAGCTGACGCCGGCGGTCCAGTGAAGCAGATCGAGGGCGGCATCGAGCGCCTCGGGGCAAGCCGGGGTTGAAGCGGCGATCGGCAGCCGGAACCGCTCCCGCAACTCGATACCGTCGAGGCGATACGCCAGATCGATCCAGCCGGTGGCCAGGTCAAGTCGACGCGCACCGAACACGAACCGGGCGCTCGCTTCGGGGCGCCAGTGCTCGAGCTGTGCGGGCAGCGAAACGGTTTCAGCCGCGGGCATCGGCCGGCCCGTCGGCATCACCTGATTCTTCGTCGCGCAGACGGGGCCAGGCCCGGAGCACGGCATTGACCAGGGTGGCCAGCGGAATCGCGAAAAACACGCCCCAGAATCCCCAGATACCGCCGAAGACAAGGACGGCCGTGATGATGGCCACCGGGTGCAGACTCACCACCTCGGAAAAGAGAATCGGCACCAGCACATTGCCGTCGAGCGCCTGGATGATGGTGTAGGCCAGCAGCACGTACCAGAAGCTCGCCGTCGGCCCGAACGCCACCAGGGCCACCAGGGCGACCGGAACCGTCACGACGGCGGCGCCGATATAGGGAATGATCACCGAAAAGCCCACGAGCATGGACAGCAGCATCACGAAGGGCATGTTCAGTATCGTGAAAACCGCATAGGTGACGACCCAGACGATGAGGATCTCGACGACCTTGCCGCGAATGTAGTTGCCGATCTGGGCGTCGACTTCGTGCCAGACGCGGGTCACCAGGTCACGGTCGCGCGGCAGATACTGGCTGACCCAGGCCACCAGCGAGTGCTTGTCCTTGAGGAAAAAGAACACCAGGACCGGCACCAGCACCAGGAAGATCAACAGGTTGACGGCACTCATGACGCCGGAGAACGACACCAGGGTGGCCCCGTAGTTGACCAGCTCGGAGCCGATGTTGTCGAGCCAGCGCGAAAGCTGCTCCTGCGAGATCAACGCGAGCTCGCGCTGGCCCTCCTCGGCGACCAGCTCGCCGGCTTCGCCCGCGACCGCCTCGGTTTCGCTCTCCGAGCCGGCGGGGGCGACCAGCTGCGGATACCGGTCGGGCAGCTCGGCCACCCAGTCCTGCGCCATCGCGACGTAGGTGGGCAGATCGCGCACGATGGCCGCCAGCTGGCGGGTCAGCATCGGTACGAGGCCGAAGAGCAGGTAGACCAGGGCCGCCATGAAAGCGGTAAACACGCCGATGACGGCGAGCAGCCTCGGCGCGCCCAGCCGCTCGATCCTCAGCACGCCCCCCTCGAGCAGATAGGCGAGGACGAGGCTCGCGAGCACCGGCCCCAGCATCTTTCCGAACAACGCCATGACCAGCACGCCCAGCGCCAGGAACAGCGCCAGGATGACGACCTGAGGATCGGAGAAATGCCGACGGAACCAGTCGTTGACGCGAGCAATCATGCGGTGATTATAAGGGCAAGTCGATGCGGCGCAGCCCTGCCCGGTGGACCTCCCCCGCAAGAAGGCCACCGGGCACCGTGCCGATCAGGAGTGTTGTATCTGCGGGTAGAAAGTTTTTCGCGCCCTGAATTCAGAAATCGAAGCTCAGCCTGGCCTGAACCTCCAGATCCCGGTCCATCTCGTCGCTGACCACGCCCAGAAGATTGCCCCCGAACGCATACTCCGGCGGCGCATAGGCGGCATTGAGTTGCAGCCGGCTACGCTGACCGACACTCTTGGACAACCCGGCCATGACGGCATTGCGCGCCAATTCGGAGTCGAGCGCGGAGGCCAGGGTGGATGCGGTCGGTCGTGGCTGCGTGCGGGTGCGGTAATCCAGGAAAAGCTCGACATCGTCGGCGGAACGCCAGCGCCAGCCGAGGCTGTAGACCGTCAAGTCGGCCCAGGCGAAATTGGGACTGTTGCGGTCACCCAGCAGGGCGGTGAAGCGTGCCGGCAGCGACCGGCTGGGAAACGCGCCGACATCGCTGTAGAAAATCTGCGAGACGCCCAGGCTCACCCAGGAACGCGGCGTCGCGTGCAGCTCCAGCCCGACCTGCAGACGGGGCGGAATGTCGAGTTCCGCGCTGGCGCCGTGAACGCCGCGCACGCTGGCGAACTCATCCATGTTGATGCGCGACTGAAAAGCCGCCTCGACCCGCACACCGCTGAGCAGCTCGCTGGCCAGGGCGAAGCGCAAGCCGGTTCCCTGCGACACCTCGGTGCGCGCAGGGTCGAAATAGAGCGTATCGACCCGCCCGCTCGTTCCCAGCCGCGAGGCGGCCGGCTGCAGATTCATGCTCGCGCTGCCGAAGCGCTGGCTGGCAAGCACTGCGCTGACGGTCAAGTCGCTGTTCTCGGATACCCGGTGGGTCACACCGGGCATGACGATGGACTGCTGGAACCGATCCGCGCGGCGGAGAGTCCTCGACAGCGAATCGTTCAGCAACAGGCTCATGCGCGACCTGCGGAACGACAGACGGAGCGGGTTCCCCTGCCGGGACTGCATCAGGGGCAACGCAAAATCGGGAAGAATGATGGTTTCGTCGAACTGCAGCCAGCTCACGTGCGGCAATTCGCGCGATGAAAGTCGCTCGAGATCGGGCGTGATCTCGTTGGCCAGGTACTGATCCCAGGGACCCAGCTCGAAACCGGCCACGTACCAGGCCAGACCGGCGTAGGGGCTGAAGTGAGCCGAACCGGACAGGCGTGGCATCGACCAGGCCGATGAAGCCAGCGTCAGCGAGACGGCAAGAGCAGCTATGGATACGAGCCGGTGCTTCACGAGTTCGATCAGTCGGATGGAGACCGTGCAAGTGTACCGTCACTGATGGCAAAAATACAACGACTGGATCATGACAAATCGCACCCGCTTCGCCAAGCCCCGTGATTGCGGCATCTGAACGCTCGGGGCGCTGTTGCAAAACTGCAACAAACCGGGCGGTCGGGGCGGTGCCGCGCCGGGCGGACGATGCCCGGCACCGCCCGCGATACCGGTCAGCCCAGGCGTTCGCAGATGGCGTCGGTGAAGCGCTCGGTCGTGCCGCTGCCGCCCAGATCGGGTGTCGTGCGATCGCCGGCCTCGATCACGTCCGCGATGGCGCGCCGGACACGCGAGGCGCGGTCGTTGTCGTCGAGGTGTTCGAGCATCTGCGCCGCGCCCAGCATGAGGGCGCAGGGATTGGCGATGCCCTGCCCCGCGATATCCGGCGCCGAACCGTGCACGGCCTCGAACATCGCCGCCTTCGCGCCGATGTTGGCGCCCGGCGCCAGCCCCAGGCCGCCGACCAGGCCGGCGCACAGGTCGGAGAT
>CAZSGS010000217.1:3750-4872 GCA_964606365.1 uncultured Wenzhouxiangella sp.
CGAATTGCTCGGGGCGCATGACCAGCTGCATGCAGGCGTTGTCGACGATCAGGTCATTGCTCTCGATGTCGGTGTAGTCCTTGGCCACTTCGTGCGCCACGCGCAGAAACATGCCGGTGACATCCTTGAGGATGTTGGCCTTGTGCACCACGGTAACCTTCTTGCGACCGGTACGGCGGGCCATCTCGAAAGCGAAGCGAACGACGCGCTCGCAACCCTTGCGCGTGACCACCATCTTGGATTCGGCACGGCTGTCGTCCGGCGCGGTCCAGGCACCCTCGCCCAGGTAGGCGCCCTCGGTGTTTTCACGCACCGTGATCAGGTCGATGTTCTCGTAGCGCGACTTCGATCCCTTGAAGCTGATCGCCGGGCGAACGTTGGCGAACAGGTCGAAGTGCTTGCGCAACGCGACGTTCAGGGACTTGAAGCCGCCGCCCACAGGGGTGGTCAAGGGCGCCTTGAGTGCAATGCGGTTCTTCTCGATCGAGTCGAGCGTGGACTGGGGCAGGAGCTCGCCGGTTTCTTCCTGGGCGGCCATGCCGGCGAGCTGGAAGTCGTAGCTGAACCCTGCACCGATGGCGTCGAGCATGCGGAGGGTCGCGTCCATGATTTCGGGGCCGATGCCGTCGCCCCGGATGACGGTGATTTGCTGCGTCACGCTGCCGTCCCTTTTGTCGTCAAGTCATTGCGGTCAAGCCCGCCATTATAGCGGGCCGGGGATCTTCGAATCACCCCGGGCGAACCCGGAGTCCCGCCGGGAACGGGATGGCCGGGCCGGGTCAGCGGCCGAGCATCCGGTCGAGCGCGCCCTCCTGGTCGAGCGCGTCGAGATCGTCGAAGCCGCCGACGTGCTCGTCGCCGATAAAGACCTGCGGCACCGTGCGCCGCCCGCTGCGATCGATCATCTCGTCGCGCCGCTCGGGCTCGGCACTGATATCGATCTCCGTCCATTCGACGCCCTTGCTTCGCAGCAGGCGGCCGGCGGCCGCGCAGAACGGGCACGTGGGTCTCATGTACATCTCGATCTTCTTGGTCATCGCTTTGATTTCCTGTGTTCTGGCTCTGATCAATCAAAAAAGGTTTCCGGGTTCCGGGTTCCGAGTCCCGAGTCCCGAGTCCCGA
>CAZSGS010000218.1:0-4862 GCA_964606365.1 uncultured Wenzhouxiangella sp.
CGTATGCCCGGTGGTGTGGGAGGGCTGCCCCCGTGAGGGGGCACCCTACCCGATCGGGGCGCCTTTCTCGCTGTAACAGGCGCCTTGTTGGGTTACAATCTGACCTGCTTCCGGCCAGGTGGCAGAGTGGTGATGCAGCGGCCTGCAAAGCCGCGTACCTCGGTTCGATTCCGGGCCTGGCCTCCAGTGATTCGTCGAGAAAGCCGGCCCCGGGGCCGGCTTTTTTGATCATTGGGTTGTTGCCAGTGCCTGCTCGATCAGGCGGCGACTTAGCCTGGCGCGGGCGATGCCCGGGGTCCGCCTCCAGACCGATCAGGTCCAGCGTATTGGCGGCGACATCGGCCGGAAGCGCGTTCTCGTGCAACGAGTCGGGCCCGGCGCCGAGGCTTCGGCGCAGCCGTCGTTCCAGTCGAACACCCAAAGGCATCAAGCGCCGGTCAACCGCTGGAGAGCTGCTTGGCCTGGTCCACCAGGGCCTGGTTGGGGTTGACCATGTACCAGAACTCCGGGAGACGGTCGACCAGGTCGGCGATCAGGGTCCTGTCGGCGGTCTCGGGTGAGGCGAGCTGCTGGCGAAGCACCGTCATGATGGCCGGAACGCAAGCGTTTCTGGCCGCGGTATCCAGCAAGCTCTGCCTGAAGTCCGGGCTGAAGTCGTCGCGCAGGCTCAGCAGGAACTGGGCGCGGGCATTGCCGGAAAACGCGGCGCGTTGCAGCCAGAACGCGGCGGCCCGAGCGTCCCGGCGAACCCCGCTGGCCGACTCCAGATCGTCGTGCAGATCGATCTGGGCCCGGGCCAGGCCGGCCCGGGCGGCATCGTGGGTTTTCGCCACCAGACCCTCGCGCCCGCCGACCAGGTCGCCGAACTCCAGGGTGTATGCCATGCGTGCGGCACGGTAAGCCCCGGCGAGGTCGTCGTCCCAGCGGTCGATCAGGCGCTGGTACTGCCGCCGGGCCTTGCGCCCCCAGCTTCTGCCTTCGATGTAGAAGACGATGGTCTGGCTGACGTAGCGATTGTCCGGATCGGGTGCGTCATCCAGCCACTCGACGCGCCATTTTTCGAGCGCGGCGAGCGCGGGCCCGTCGAAGATCCACTCCGGATCGCTGAATATGACGTGCGTGTGCTCGAATTCGCCGTCGGCCCCGATCCAGGCACCCATCTGGACGTATCCCGGGATGCCGCGCCGCCGCAGTTCTCGCGGGAATATCGGTTCATGCTGCTCGACCAGTGCCCGCTTTCCATTCAGGGTGAACTCTGCCGAGCCTTTGGCGCGCCTGAGGCCGTCGGACTCGCCGCTGCGGCAGTCGGCCTGGCATGGTTCGGGGGCGTGCCGTTGGAACAGGGCGTTGGCCGAATATCGGGCCTGCCAGTCGGGAAAGCGGCTTTCGACGTCCTCTCGCTGCGCGGCAGTCAGCGTCTCCTCCGGGTTCGCCGACGCTGTGTCGGTGGCCGGCTGGTGACCTTCGGCCGCGGCCAGTCGAAGCCAGAGCGTGCCTTCCACGGCTTCCTTCGGCCCCCCTTTGCCCGCGAGCAGCATGGCTCCGAGCCTGAACTGCGCGCGCGCAAACCCGTTCTCGGCGAGGCGCCTGAACGAATCCCGGGCGACATCGGCCTGGCCTGCTTCGTAGGCGGCCACCGCATCCTGGTAAGTGACCGGAAGTCGAGCCTCAGCCGTCGCCAGCCCGCAAAGGCAAGCGAGTGCCAACACGAATCGAAACATGATTTCTCTCCCTATGCCCAGTGGCTTTCGCCCCAAACCTAGCGATTGGAAGCGGAAAGGTCAAACTGCGGATCACACCTTGGGTTTCATTGGATCCTTGCCGCTGTCGGACCGGCCGGCGGCGAGGGCGATATTGGCCGAGCGCATGATCAGGGCGGTCAGCCCGAGAAGGAGCACGATCATCAGGGCGGCCAGCCAGCGTTGGTAGGACTCGGCGCGGTATACGCCGCCCGAGCCGACGCTCTCCATTCGCTGGGGTGGGTAGGGCAGCTCGTGCTGTGTGGCCAGGTCGCGGATGCCGGTAAAGTTGATGACGGGCACCTCCTGCTGCAGGAAGTGGCCCATGACCGAGGGAGTCCGGAAGGCGCCCGATGGCGCCGTCCGAATCAACCCGCCGCCGAAAAAGTGATCGATGCTGTTGGGTCCGGTCGTGGCGGTACCCCCGCCGACGTTGATGAACGCCGCGATCTCCTGGTCGCCTCGGCCCTCGTTGTAAATCCGGATGCGTTGGTTGACGGCGGCTTCGTAGCTGTCGGGCACCACCAGTTCGATACCCGCGCGCTCGGCGGCGCGGCGAATCGATCGCAGTCCGGACTCATCCAGGCCGATGCCGCGGTCCTCGATACCTCCAAGCGTTGCCGCCTGCGCCCGCATGTCGATCAGTTCCGCCTCGCGCAGTTCGTGCGCGATATCCAGCCAGGAAAATTCGGGCACGTTGGCGCCCCACTGGGAGGCCGAGCCGGAGACGATCGCGATGGGTTCGACGTCGATCGCTTCGAGTGCGGCGTAGACCGCCAGGTTGAGCGCGGGAAAGGAGCCGGAGACGGCGATTGCCACGTGGTCGCCGGGTTCGACGCCTGCCTCGGCGAGGAGGCGAATGACGACGGCGGCCCAATTGGGATTGATGGTGGCCTGTTTCGACTCCAGGTCGCCGCTGTTGCTGGTGGTCGGCGATGAGGAGATTCCGATCAGGCCCGAGCGCAGCGGGTCGACGTCGGGGTTGATGGGCTCGATGCGGCCTCGAATGGGGCGCAGCGTCTCGATGCTTTGCTGCACCAGGCGCGAGGCTTCGAGCATCTCGTCGTAGTAGTCGGAGGCCTCCTTGCGCGTGAAGGTCTCGACCACGATCAGGGCCGCGATCGCGGCCACTGCCAGGAGGAGGAGGGCGCTGTTGGGAATGGACGAAGGGCGCCAGTAGAGCTTCTGTCCGCGCGGGATCATTGCAAGAACTCCTGGATAACGGTGGTCAGGTCGGCGCGATTGAGTGCCTGCTCGGCCTCGTAGGTCATCAGGACTTCGGGCATGATCAACACCAGGATCAGCCGCACCAGCACGGCCGAGACGGTAAGCCCGACCAGCGTCTTGACGACCCCCTGACGCTCGAACCAGATCGCGATCAGGCCGGGGATGATGTAGCCGATGACGCTCAGCTCGAAGTAGGTGAACTGCGTGGCGCCGCGCCCCGTCTCGGCGTTCGGAAAGCTGAGAACACCGCCCATGCTCAGGTCGATCAGCGAGCCCGACAGGTAGCCGAACAGGATCATCAGGGCGGTCTTGCGCCGGCCGTATACCACCATGAAGCTCGACAGCGTGCGCACGGCGATGAAGGTCAGGTAGGCGGCCAGCAGGGTCAGGGCCACGCTCCAGGGCTGCATCAGCTTCAGGGCGACGTAGCCGGGCACCACCAGTCCTCCGGCGGCAAGCCCGAAGACTTCGACCAGCAGCAGGGTGACGAGCAGGCCGATGCCGATGGACACGGCCAGCAGGTTGAGCAGGATCATAGAGGTTGGCTCCTCGTTGCCCGGTTGTTGAACTGCCTGGCCAGTTCGGCACCGCCGCCGTGGACATTGCACATGCCCACGATCAGGGCCGCGCCCTCGGTGTGCTCGAGGACCACCTCGAACAGTTCGTGCTGGTCGAGGCCCTCGGCCACGGTCATGCGGCTCGGTGGAATGCCGGCGCGCACTGCTGCCCTGGCGAACAGCAGCGTTCCCGAACCCATCAGGATGTAATGGTTGGCCGTCGACCACCGGCCGGCCACTTGCGCCAGCTGCTGCGAGCGTTGCGGCCGGTCGAATCGGCAGTTGACCACGGCAAGCCGGAACCGGTCCTGTCCGTAGTGCTCGACTACCTTCTCCCAGATCATTTCGGTGGAATCGGGATCGTTGGCGGCGAAGGCGTTGACGAAGATGATGTCGCGGCCGAAGAAGTCGACGGTCTGCACCCGTGTCGCGCCGACTTCCGGAGTCAGCGACTGCATCCCCCGCAACGCGTCCGCCCGCTCGACGCCGAGAGCGCGGCAGACGCTCAGGGCAAGGGCCACGTTCTCGGCGTGTTCAGCGTATCGAAAGTCGGCCATTTCCTCGCTCGTGACGCGCGCCACGTCCTCGGCGGTCGTGGCGTGAAGCGTGCTGTCGCGGTCTTCGGCGGCCATGCGAAATGCATCGAGGTACTCGCGCTCGGCGGTGAACAGCTGCGCCGAAAACGGCACCGTACCGGCCAGGGCGAGCGCCACGTCCGAAGCCTGCGGGCCCATCACGTCGAGGTGGTCGGCGCGGGCGTTGGTGATCACGCCGTGCGTCGAGCGCACCATCTGTCGTTCGGTCAGCGCCTGGAAATGCGGCTGCAGCGCCATGCACTCCATCACGATGATCTCCGGGCGAAAGCCGACCAGGCGGCGCATGACGCGCATCTGCTCGATGATATTGGGCTGGTTGGGGCGGTGCAGCGGGTAGTCCTCGCCGTCGGGGCCGGTTACGGCCGCGAAGGAGCCGGTGGTCTTGGAGCAGACCCGTTTGCCGCCGGCGCGAAGGCCCGCGGCGATCAGGCGCACCACGCTGGTCTTGCCGCGGGTGCCGTTGACGTGGACGCGAACCGGCAGCCGCTGAAGGACGCGGCGATGGACCAGCATCTCCAGCAGCCCCAGGGCGATAAGCGCCGCCAGGATGCTGATGACCGTCACGATTGCGAAGCTGTTGCTGATGGCGGCACTTTCCGTCAACGCGTATCGTGCAATCTTACCGGGACTTCGGGGAATTTGGAAAACCCGGTCACGAATGGGCCGTTGCGGCGATCACGCTCTGCTAAGATTTCCAGCCAGGCCCGGATGGCGAAATTGGTAGACGCAAGGGACTTAAAATC
>CAZSGS010000219.1:0-4857 GCA_964606365.1 uncultured Wenzhouxiangella sp.
AGCAGCCGCTCGCCGACGAGGACCACCTTGACCGACATTGGAATGTTTTCCGGCTGGAGGCTGGTCGTGCTGACCATGCCATAGAGCCGCTCGAGCGATTCGATGCGCACATCGCCGGAGAACAGCACCCGCTTGAGACTCTCCCAGGCCATCGGATGGGAAAGCACGCGCCTGGCGTCGAGAATGAGGTACCCGCCGTTGGCCCGGTGCAGGGCACCGGGCCGAATCATCGACACATCGGTGTAGAGCGCGCCGTTGCGCATCTGATGCTCGATCCAGCCGACCAGGTGATGGTGGGTGGGCAGGTCCTCGTAGACGACCGGCGCGCCCTCGGCCTCGGCGTTGTCGACCAGCACGTTCACCCGAAACCGGTCGAGCAATTCCTCGGGCGGCCCGCTGCCGCGACGACCGCGCAGGGCTTCGGCGTTTTCGACGACGTGCTCGCGCGCGGCATCGAGGTAGTCGGTCACCTCCGACTCGTGCGACCAGTGCTCCTTGAGCTCACGAACCGGCCCGCCCAGGGCGAACAGGATCATCTCCTCGTTGAGCTCGCGTACACGAGTGCGCAGCTCCTTGCGCTGCGCCGGGATGCGCTGGACCTCTTGTTGCAGCTTCTTCTGCAGTTCGGCCACTTTCTCCTCGATCTTCCTGCGCTCGTCCTCGGGCAGCTTCTCGTATTCGTCGGGCTCGAGCACTTCGCCATCGCGCATGGGCGCGAGCGTGAAACCGCCCGGCGTGGAGATCAGCGCGATGTCGGATTCCTTGGCCTCCTCGCCGATGGCGCTCAGGCCCTTTTGCTGACGCTGCTCGAACTCGTCCTGGATCTCCTGCATCCGGCTCTGGTATTCCTCGCTCTCGAACACCGCGGCCACGCCGGTGCGCAGCTCTTCGACAAAGCTTTCCATGTCGCGCCTGAGGCGCTGACCGTCACCGGCCCCGAGCCGGATGGCGTCGGGGCAGTCGGGATCTGAAAAATTGTAGACATAGCACCAGTCCGGCGGCGGCGCTTCTCCGGCCGCCCGGTCCTCCAGAAATCGCCGCACGAGCGCGTGCCGGTCCACCCCTCGCGGACCGAGCACGAACAGGTTGAAACCATGGTTGCGGATACCGGTCCCGAATCGCATGGCCCGCAGAAGCCGGTCCTGCCCGACCGGCTCGCCGAGCGGCTCGAGCGACGCCGTGGTCTCGAAATCCAGCTTGTCGACCGGACACCGCCGGTAGACCTGCTCGACGTTCAGTGGCTTGGTTTCGGCCATTGCATTCCCGTCCCGGTGCCTGAGTACAGCACACACTTTAACGCCAAGGCGCTGCGATGACAGCCAGTAGACAGCGGCAAGAATCGATTTCGGCAACACCGTGGAATAATCGGATTCTGACGCGAGGCAGCACGGGGCGACTCGAAGAAGCGACTTTCATGAAAAACTGTATTCTTGTACAGTACTGCCATGCAATCCCGAACCCCCCACTCCGGCCGAGGGGCGCCGTCCAACACCGAAGACCGCTTCAGCAGGCGACACCACGAAGCCATCGACGATGGCTGGGAGCGTGAGCTCGAGGATCGGCCGCGGCTGAAAACCGAGCTTCGTGCCGAAAGCGCGCGCACGATCATTTCGCGCAACGACTCCCCCGACGTGCCCTTCGAGCAGTCGATCAACCCCTATCGCGGTTGCGAGCACGGCTGCGTCTACTGCTTTGCGCGACCCTCCCACAGCTACCTGGACCTCTCGCCCGGCCTGGATTTCGAGACGCGACTGTTCCAGAAGGAAAACGCGGTCGAACTGCTCGAGGACGAACTGCGCAAGCCGGGCTATCGCTGCCGGCCAATCGTTCTGGGCATCAATACCGACGCCTACCAGCCGATCGAGCGTGAACTGCGTCTGACCCGTCGCCTGCTCGAACTGCTGGCCGAATACCGCCATCCGGTGAGCCTGCTGACCAAGGGCGTGACCATCCTGCGCGACCTCGACCTCCTCGAGGCGCTGGCCCGCGACAACCTGGTGTCGGTGTCGGTCAGCATCACGACGCTGGACAACGAGCTAAAGCGCACCCTCGAACCCCGCACCGCCTCGCCGGCGGCGAGGTTGCGCATTCTCTCCGAACTTCGCCGTATCGGCATCCGGCCCGGCGTGATGGTCGCGCCGGTCATCCCGGCCATCAACGACCGTGAAATCGAGAAGATCCTCGAAGCCTCGGCCCGATCGGGGGCAACCCGGGCCGGCTACGTCGTGTTGCGACTGCCGCACGAGCTCAAGACACTGTTTCGCGAGTGGCTGGACACGCACTACCCCGAGCGCGCCGGGCACGTCATGAGCCTGGTCCGCCAAATTCACGGCGGGCGCGATTACGATCCGACCTGGGGCCGGCGCCAGACCGGGGCGGGTCAGCTCGCCGGATTGATCGCCGACCGGTTCCGGGTGGCGCGCCGGCGACACGGCCTCGATCGCGACGACCATCCGACGCTGAACACCCGGGCATTCCGCCGCCCGGCACGCACCGGAGATCAAGCCAGTCTGTTCTGAACGTGACCATCGGCCGATGCAGCGACCGCTGTTGCGAAGCTATTATCCGAAGATCTCAAGCCATCCATGGAGGCACCATCATGACCTTTGGAAAATTTCCGGGACATCGGTCGGGACTGGCGACCCTGGCCGTGCTTGTGCTCGTGCTCGGCATCGTCGGAACGGCTCTGGCCGATACGCCGGACGAAGAAATTGCCGCAATTATCGACCGCGAGGCCCGGCCCCTGACGGTCCAGGGCGATACGCTGGGCGATTCCGGCGGCGAGTGGCTGCTCGCGCAAGCGGCCGATTCACCCTTCGTATTGCTGGCCGAGTCGCATCTCACCCACGAGACGCCGGACTTGACCGCGGCACTGCTCTCAGAACTGCAACCACACGGTTTCGGCGCCTTCGCCATCGAATCCGGTCCCATCATTACTCAACACGCTCAGTCGCTCCTGTCCGAAGGCCGCGCCGGCGAACTGGTCGAGTTGCTGGTAGACACCCCCTACACGGCCGCCTTCATCGACTATCGGCCCGAGCTGGAATTGATCACGCACGCCGTCAATGGCGGGTACGAACTTTGGGGACTGGACCAGGTCTTCGCCGGCGGTGCCCGCTTTGCGCTGGCCCGTCTGCTCGAGATGGCCGATGAACAGAAGGCACGAGAGAAAGTCCGGCAAGCCCTCGAGCGAGCTCGCGCGGGCTTTCAGCACTTCGCACAGACGGGCGAGCGGTCGAAGGGCTTCCTGCAAACAGCCGACGAGAGCACTTTCGAGTCGCTGCGAGAGCACTTCGAGGGCCGGGCCAATGCGCTTCGCATCATCGACGAACTGGCTACCAGCAGCCTGGTCTACCGGCTCTACCGCGAGGGCGCCAATTACGAAAGCAACTACCGCCGCATCCAGCTGATGAAGCGTCACCTGGCCGAACGCCTGCACGAGGCCGATCCCGAGACCCGGGTCGTGATGAAGTTCGGCAACTACCACATGGGCCGCGGCTATTCCCCCATGAACCAGCTCGACCTGGGCAATGCAGCGGCGGAACTGGCGATCTTTCGCGGCGGGGATTCACTGCATGTACAAGTCTCTGCACTCGAACAGGAGAACGACGAAGGCGAATTCGAGAGCCTCGAAGGCCTCATGCCCTACCTGCCTCGCTTTGCGTCCCGGGTGCCCGACGACGGAAGCTGGGTCGTGTTCGACCTTCGCCCGCTGCGCGAGATCTTTCACGACCCGTCCGCCCGGGAAGATCGCAAAGCGCTCGCCGAGATGGTCTGGCGCTTCGACGTGCTGATGCTGACCGAACGCTTCACCCGCGCCCAACAACTCGAAGGCATTCCGCAGCCGCCCTGAGGCTACCAGTCGATCGGCCGGCGGTTGCGGAAGAAGCCGCCGCTCGGCCCGTCGGCGGGCAGCGTGGCCAGCCAGATCGGCGTGTCGGCGCCCTCCTCGACCGAGCGCGGCGCCTTTTCGCCGCCCATGTCGGTCCGCACCCAGCCCGGGCAGGCCGAGTTGACCTTGACCGACTCACCCAGTGCCTGCGCGGCCTTGACGGTCAACGCATTCAGCCCGGCCTTGCTGACGGCGTAGGCGAACGGCCCCTCGAGATTTTCTGCAAACGCGCCCCAGCCCGAGGTCATGTTGACGATGCGCCCCCAGCCGCGCTCACGCATCGGCACGCCCAGGGTCTGGATCAGCTCGAAGGCGGCGATCAGGTGCACCTGCAGCGAGTGCACGAAGTCGGCGAGCTCGAGTTCATCGAGATCATCGGCGACCAGCACACCGGCGTTGTTGACCAGGATATCGACCGGGCCGTAGTGCTCGTCGAGTTGACGGGCCGCCTCGCCGACCACGCCGGGTTCGCTCAGGTCGAGCGCGACCCCGGTCGCCAAGCCGTCGATCTGCTCGACGGCCCGCTGGGCCTTTTCGACGCTGCGCGCGGCTGCCAGGACGTGGATGCCGGATGCGGCTAGGCCGCGCGCGATGGCCAGCCCGATGCCTCGATTGGCGCCGGTCACCAGTGCGGTTCGTTGCGGGGACATGCGTTACTCCTCCTTCCCGGAATGACTTACTGCTGTCCGACCAGCGCCGACAGGTAGTCGTTCGGCTCGACCAGCTCGATGTGAACGTAGTACTTCACGCCCGTGCGGCGACTGAACATCTCGCTGTCCGGCGTGAAATCGTACGACCCGATGTCCGTCTCGTCGTTGACCTCGGTCTGCGCCGCGGTCACCCCGCCCTCAGGCGTAATCTCAATCTGATTCGCCGATGAATTCCGACTCTCCCGAAGGAAGATCCGAACCACCGCATTGTCCGACGCATAGATCACCGACCACGTGATCGCGTACGTCCCGTCA
>CAZSGS010000220.1:0-4830 GCA_964606365.1 uncultured Wenzhouxiangella sp.
CGAATCGAACATGCCGGCCTATCCCTGGCTGGCCGAGCGCTTCGTCGACGCCGAATCCATCCAGAAGCGCATGCGGGTACTCAAGGGCCTGGGGCATCCCTACTCCGAGGAGCAGATCGAGGAAGCCGCCGAAGCGGTCTCCGGCCGCACGCAGCTCGAGGCGGTCATCGCCTACCTGCAGGGCATGGGCACGCAGTGGACCGGCCAGGATGCCGCAAGCGCTGCCGAGGCGAACCAGGGAGGTGACTCATGAGCAGCGGATTCATCACAGCGTTTGCCATGATCGCTTTCGTTGCCATCGTGATCTGGGTGTTCGCGTTCAAGCGCAAGGAAGACTTCGACGAGCAGGCCAACCTGCCGCTGGACGAAGACGATCGTCGCCGGCAAGAGAATGAAGAAAAGGACAAGGAGAACTCATCATGAGCGCGTTGTGGCACTGGTTCGTCGTCATCATCACATTGGGCTTTACCGCCGCGATGGTCTGGCTGTTCATCGCCACCGGCCGTACCTGGAGGCCGGTGACGAGGACGAGACGACCGGCCACGTGTGGGACGAAGACCTGCGCGAGTACAACAACCCGATGCCGCGCTGGTGGCTGTGGCTGTTCTACCTGTCGGTGATATTTTCGATTCTCTACCTGGTTCTGTATCCTGGTCTGGGCCGCTACGAAGGAACCCTGGGCTGGACGCAGGAGAAGCAGTACGAGAACCAGATGTCAGCGGCTGCGGAAGCCTTCCAGGCGCAGTTCGGCGAACTGGCCGAGCAACCGCTCGAGCAACTGGCCACGGACGAACAGGCACGGCGCGTGGGACGCAACGTCTACGCCCACAACTGCTCGACCTGCCATGGTTCCGACGCCCGCGGCGCCGAAGGCTATCCCAACCTGACCGACGACCACTGGATCTGGGGCGGAGCGCCCGAGCGCGTGCTCCAATCCATCCAGTCCGGCCGCCAGGCCGTCATGCCGCCGCTGGGCGATTCGCTGGGTGATAGGGGCGTGACCCGAACCGCGGTCTACGTGCAGAAGCTGGCCGGAAAGACCGTCGACGCCAGCATGGCGGCCGCCGGCGAGAAGCTGTTCCAGGAGAACTGCGTGGCCTGTCACGGTCAGGACGGCACCGGCAATGTCAATCTCGGCGCCCCCGACCTGACCGCCGGTGTCTACAACTACGGCGGAGACCTCGACTCGCTTCGCGATACCATCCGCAACGGCCGCAACGGCGTGATGCCGGCACAGATGGAACTGCTCGGCGAGATCCGGTCGCGCCTGGTCGCCGCCTACGTGCTCAGCCTGAGTCAGCAAGACGATGACCGGGGCTGAGCTCGACATTCCACCGCGCCCCCTGGCCCAGCGCCTGGGGGCCATTCTCTGGCCGTCGTTCTTCGCCGCCGGCGTGGCGACGATGGTGTTCTTCGGCATCGTCGACCCGCTGATGCTGCGCGACATCACCTTTCCCGAACTCGAGATGAGCCGCATGGCCGGATACACGATCGGCTTTTTCCTGTTCTGGATCGCCACGGCCGCCTCGAGCCTGTTCACCTGGCTGCTGCTACGCCCGGCCAGCCGCTTCAACCGAAGGTCGCAGCAATGACCGAAAGCGCCGGCACACAGTCGATCCCGCTCTACGTGAAGCAGCCCAAGGTCTATCCGCGCGAAGTCAAGGGCCGCTTCGCGCGCCTGCGCGTGATCGCCGTGTGGGTGCTGCTCGGCCTGTACTACGTGCTGCCGTGGATCAACATCGACGGCCAGCAGATCGTGCTGTTCGACCTGGTCAACCGGCAGTTCCACATCTTCGGCCTGACGCTGTGGCCGCAGGACCTGATCATCCTCTCGCTGCTGCTGGCGATGGCGGCCCTGACGCTGTTCTTTTTTACCGCCCTGGCCGGCCGGTTGTGGTGTGGCTATGCCTGCCCGCAGACGGTCTGGACCGAAGTGTTCCTGTGGATGGAGCGCATCACGGAGGGCCGCCGCAACAAGCGCATCAGGCTCGACCAGGGCCCCTGGAACAGGGAGAAGATCGCGCGCAAGTCGGCCAAGCAATTCCTGTGGATCACTTTCGCGCTCTGGACCGGCTTCACCTTCGTCGGCTTTTTCGTGCCCATCCGCGATTTCGGCATGCGCCTGATCGAATTCAATCTCGGCGGCTGGGAGACCTTCTGGCTCTTCTTCTACGCTTTCGCCACCTACGGCAACGCCGGCTTCCTGCGCGAGCAGGTCTGCAAGTACATGTGTCCGTACGCCCGCTTCCAGTCGGCGATGTTCGACGACAACTCGCTGGTCATCTCCTACGACGAAGCACGCGGCGAGCCGCGCGGCCCGCGCAAGAAGACCGCCGATCGCCACGAACTGGGCCTGGGCGACTGCATCGACTGCATGGGCTGCGTGCAGGTCTGCCCCACCGGCATCGACATCCGCGACGGCCTGCAGATCGAGTGCATCGCCTGCGCGGCCTGCATCGATGTGTGCGACGACGTCATGGACCGCATGGGCTATCCGCGCGGCCTGATCCGCTATACCACCGACAACGCCCTGGCCGGCAAGCCGACGCGCATCCTTCGGCCGCGCATCTTCATCTATATCGCCGCCCTGCTGGCCCTGGCCACCCTGGTCGGCCTGATCATCGCCGGCCGTGATCCGCTGCTCGTCGACGTGCTGCGCGATCGCACGGCGCTGCACCGTGTGACCGATCAGTCGCTCGAGAACCCCTTTACGCTCAAGCTGTCCAATCGTACCGATCGTGAGCTTTCGGTCAGCATCGGGGTCGACGGATCGACGCTCGGTGGCCTGCGCGTGATCGAACCGGTCGATCCCGTACGCATCGCGCCGTCGGAGGTCGCAAACCGCCCCCTGACCATCGGGATGCCGATCGAGCGGGCCCGGGCGGGCATGCACGAGATCACGATCATCACCCGCGATGCCGCCGGCGAGATCCTCAACGAAACCGAAACGCGGTTTTTCATCCCCGCTCGCGCACTGGAGTGATTGCATGGACATGAGCGAATCGATTGCACGCCCCTGGTACCGCGAGTTCTGGGTCTGGTTCCTGCTGGCGATCCTCGGCATGGGAGTGGCCTCGGGCACCGGCGTGCTCGTCATCGGGCTCAAGAATGCGCCCCAGATGGTCACCGGCGACTACCAGCCGCTGGGCAAGGCCCTGGTCGACACGCGCGCGCACGCCGCGCGTGCCGAAAGCCTGGGCCTGAGCGCCTCGCTCACGGTCGGCGGCGATACTGCCGAGCTGGCCGTGAGCGCCGATCGCATCGAGGATGTGCCCGACCAGTTGTTGCTGCGCTTCCAGCACCCGACCGATGCCGGGCGGGACGTCTCCGCCGTGGCCAGCAGGACCGGCCCGAACCGCTGGCAGGCCGCCATGGGCGACATCCGGCCGCCGACGCGATCGCGCGTGATCCTCAGCGATCTGCAGCAGAGCTGGTGGCTGCGCGGTCGCTTCGGCGGTGAAGTCGACGGCCAGATCGGGCTCGATCCGGAACAGCTGTGAGCGAACGCACGCCGACGCCGTGCTGGCACTGCGGCGAGCCGGTGCCCGTCGGCGTCGACCTGCAGGCGACCATCGGCGGACAGGCCCGGCCGATGTGCTGCCACGGCTGCCAGGCCGTGGCCACGCTGATCGACCAGGCGGGACTGGACCGTTACTACGATTTCCGCGACGCCCTGCCCGAGCGCCCCGAGGCGGCCGCCCGCCCAGACGACTACAGTGCCTGGGATCGCGACGCCATACTGCGCCACTACGCCCGGACCGAGCGTGACGGCCTGGCGCAAATCACCCTGGTGCTCGAGAACGTCCACTGCGCAGCCTGCTCCTGGCTGATCAAGCGATTCTTGGGCGACCTGGAAGGCGTCGCCGAGATCGAGGTGGACATCGGCGACGGGCGCGCCCGGCTGCGTTTCGATCCGTCGCGGTCGCCGCTGAGCGAGATTGCATCGCGGCTGGCGGCCCTGGGCTACCGCCCGCACCTCGATTCACCGCTGGCCGGCGAACAGCGCGATCGCACGGAGCGCCGGCGCCTGCTCAAGGCCATCGTGGTCGCCGGCCTGGGCATGGTGCAGGTGATGAGCTACGCCCTGGCCGGCTACATCGGCGCCTTCCAGGACATCGACCCGACCAGCGAGCGCTTCTTCCAGTTGATCAGCATGGTGGTTGCCGTGCCCGTTGCGCTGTACTCGGGACGGATCTTCTTCGAGTCGGCCTGGCGCACGCTCAAGCAGCGCCGCATGGGCATGGACGTGCCGGTCGCCGCCGCCATGCTGCTGGCCTTGACCGCCAGCATCGCCACGACCCTGCTCGACGCCGGCGAGGCCTACTTCGACTCGGTGGTGATGTTCGTCTTCTTCCTGCTGCTCGGGCGCTATGCCGTGCTGGTCACGCGCCAGCGCGCCGGCTCCGTCCATTCGGCGCTGGCGCGATCGCTGCCGGCGGCCGCCCGCCGCCTGGGCGCCGACGGCGCACCCGAACCGGTCGCGCTGGTGGAGCTCGAAGCCGGCGATCGCGTCCAGGTCAGCGCGGGCGAAACGGTGCCGGCCGACGGTCGCATCGTCGACGGCCGCGCCATGGTCGACGAAGCCCTGCTGTCGGGCGAATCCACTCCGCGCCGGCGCGGCCAAGACGAAACGGTGCTGGCCGGATCGATGGTGCGCGACGGCCAGCTGGTGGTCGAAGTCGGCGAAGCCGGCCAGGGCACGGTGCTGGCCGGCATCGTAGGGCTGCTCGAGCAGGCTCGCGGGCACAAGCCGCGCCTGGCGCAGGTCGCCGACCGCATCGCCGGCTGGTTCGTCGCCTTCGTCCTCGCCGGGGCCGCCCTGACCGCCCT
>CAZSGS010000221.1:0-4795 GCA_964606365.1 uncultured Wenzhouxiangella sp.
CTGGAAGGCGTTCGTGGCCGCCTTTTTCCTGGGCGTCAGCAACCTCCGGCGGCGGCGGATCCGCACCGCGCTGACCTGCATCACCCTGATCAACCTCACCTTCACCATCATGAGCTTCACCACGGTCAAGAGCATGCGGCATCACGCCCGGCTCCATGCCGCCCGACAGCAGGACCATCCACGACGAAGGCGTACTGATAAGCCCCATGCGCGCGGTGCACCGCGGCGAGCTGTGCCGCCGGGAACTCGAGGCCGTGTTCACCGGCGGCGACCACCCGGTGCGCAACATCGACCAGAACTTCAGCGACCTCCACGCCCAGATCGCGTCCAACCAGCGCGGCCTGCAGGAAGTCGACCGCATGATCGAACAGTTCGGCCTCGAGACCGTGCGCGCCTACATGCGCCACGTACAGGACAACGCCGCCGAGCAGGTCGCGCGCGCCCTGTCGAAGCTCGAAGACGGCCACTGGATCAAGCACATCGACAACGGCGCGCGGGTCGAGGTGCGCGTAACGGTCGACCGGGGCGAGCGCCGCGCGAAGATCGATTTCACCGGCACCAGCCCACAGACAGGCGACAACTTCAACGCCCCGCGCGCCATCACCCGCGCGGCCGTGCTCTACGTGCTGCGCTGCCTGGTCGCCGACGACATCCCGCTCAACGACGGCTGCATGGCCCCCATCGAGCTGATCGTGCCCGAAGGCAGCCTGCTCTCGCCCGTCCACCCGGCCGCCGTGGTCGCGGGCAACGTCGAGACCAGCCAGGTCGTCGCCGACACCCTGTTCGCCGCCATGGGCGTGCTCGCCAACGGCCAGGGCACGATGAACAACCTCACCTTCGGCAACGACCGCTACCAGCACTACGAAACGCTCTGCGGCGGCGCGGGCGCCGGCGAGGGTTTCGACGGCGCCGATGCCGTGCACGTCCACATGACCAACTCGCGCCTGACCGACCCCGAGATTCTCGAAACCCGCTTCCCCGTCGTGCTCGAATCCTTCGGCATCCGCCCCGACTCCGGCGGCGCCGGCAAATGGCGCGGCGGCCACGGCGCCGAAAGAAGAATCCGCTTCCTCGAAGCGATGACCGTCGCCATCCTCGCCAACTCCAGAAAGATCGCGCCGTCGGGCCTCGAAGGCGGCCGGGACGGCGCGGTCGGCAAAGCCTGGATCGAACAAGCCGACGGCCGCCGCAAAAACCTCTCCGGCACCGACCGAACCGAAGTCGGGCCCGACGACACGCTCATCCTCCAGACCCCCGGCGGCGGCGGCTACAACCAACCGTAGGATGCGCGAAGGCCGCAGGCCGTAACGCATCAACCCGCCCCTGGGCACCCCAATCAGCCAAGCGGCGAAGCCGCCCCGCATCCCCAAACGATACCGCCGGACCACGGACTACCGACTACGGACCCCCGACCTACCCCCGCTCGACGGAAACCTCTTCGTCCTGCAACAACTCGCGCAGGCCGCGATCGAGGTGGCCCGACAACGCCGCCGGCTCCACCCACGGGGCAGGACGCACGCGGCACCAGCCGTCGCGGCCTTCCTGCTTGACGTGCAGAAGGGCCTTGTCGGCCAGGGTCACCGCCTGGTTCCAGTCCATGGCCGACGGGCTGTCGCGGAACGGCGGATATTCGGCCAGCCCCATCGAGGCGGTCAGTCGCAGGATGCGGCCGCCGTCGAGCATGAACCCGTGATCGGCGATGCCCTCGACGATGCGCGTGGCCACCCGCGTGACCTCGTCGGTGGGCATCGGTCGAAAGACGATCAGGAACTCCTCGCCACCCCAGCGCACGATGTAGTCGCCGGTGCGCACCAGCCGCTCGAGCAGCCGCGCAAACTGCTGCAACACGTCGTCGCCGGCATCGTGTCCGTGGCGGTCGTTGATCTGCTTGAACAGGTCGATATCGACGATGGCGAACACCATGACCGAATCGCGCATCTGCATCTTCGAGAGTTCACGATGAAAATGCGCCAGGTCGGCGGGCAGCTGGGAGGAGAGGAAGCGCCGGTTCCACAGGCCGGTCAACGGGTCGGTCATGCTCGCCGTCTCCAGGCGCGCACTGTAGTCGCGCAGATGCTCGTTGGCCACGCGCAACTGCTCGGTACGGTCGGCCACCATGCCCTCCAGCGCACGCTGCTGGCGCTGCATGTTGCGCAGGCGGTAGTTGAAGCCCAGCCAGATCAACAGCAACAGCAGGAACAGCATCACGGACTGAAACCACATCGTCTCCCACAGCCGCGGGCGGATGCGAAAGTCCAGGCCGGTCGGAGACTCGCTCCAGACGCCGGCATTGTTGCTCGCGCGCAGCTGCAGGGTGAACCGGCCCGAGGGCAGGTTGGTGTAGAAGATCTGTCGCTGCATGGGCTCGTCGAGGCGCTGCCAGTCCTTGCGGAAGCCCTTCAGGCGGTACTCCACCTGCACGCTGGTCGGATCCTGGTAGCTGAGCACCCCCAGGCCGAAGGCCAGGTCGCGCCGCTCGGCCGGCAGCTCCAGCGGCTGCCCCGGCTCGAGCGCACGCCACTCCTGCCCGATGCGCACGCGGTCGATGTGCACGCGCGGCGGTTCGGGATTGCGCGCGATCCGGTCCGGCACCAGGTGGACGATGCCGCCGCGAGTGGGCAACCAGAACTCGCCCTCGTGCATGAATCCCTTGGCGTTGCCGGCACCGTTGCAGCAATAACCCTTCTGCGCCCCGGAGACATCGCCGCGCTCGTTGAGCACCATGCGACCGGGCAAGCGCTCGATTTCGCCGTCGACGTACTGCCGGATCGAATCCAGCGGCAGCTCGTAGATGCCGCGAATACCGGCCACCCACAGCCGCCCGTCGGTCTCGCCGAAGGCAAACGGGCTGTTGGTCGGCAAGCCGTCGTCGGCGTCGAACTCGTGCCACTCGTCGTCGCGGCCGATGTAGAGCTTCTCGTCGAGGGTGCCGACCACCAGGCGGCCGTCGGAGAGCTCGAGGATGGCGGTGACGTCGCGGTCGACGGCCACGTCGCGGTACTTCCGGAACCGATCGCGATGCCAGTAGAGGAGGCCGCGGCGGGTGCCGGCCAGCAGGCTGCCGTCACGCGTCTCGTAGAGCAGGCGCACGTCGCGACCACCCAGGGCGTCCCGGGGCACCGCACGGCGCATGCGCTCGCCGTCGAAGCGCCACACGCCCTCGGTGGTGGCCAGCCAGTAATCGTCGTCGTGGGCGATGATGCCGTTGACCTGCGCGCTGTCGAGCACGTCGAAGGCCGGCGGTTTCTCGACCCGCTGATCGCGGCGGTTCCACCAGTACAGGCCGGTCCGCGTTCCCACCCAGACCCGTTCGGGCTCGGGCAGCACCGTATAGGCGTGCGGATGCGGCTGCTCGCTGCCGGCAACCTGGCGCTCGAAGCGCCCGTCGCTGAACGTCGCCAGGCCGTCCATCGTGCCGGTCCAGACACGCCCGTCCCCATCGCGCGCGACCGTCCACACCAGGCTGTTGTGCAAGCCTTCGGGCCGGTCGTAGCGAAACACCCAGCCGTTCCACAGCCGGGCCAGGCCTTCCCAGCGCGAACCCAGCCACAGGTTGCCTTCGTGGTCCTCGGTCATCGCCAGCACGCTGCCGTGCGCATAGGGCACCTCGTCGGGCACCGACTCGACCAGCTCGCGCCCCTGGATGCGCAGCAGGCGGCCGGCCGCCCCCAGCCAGAGGTTGCCGTCGCGATCGGCGAACAGGGTCTCGATGACATCGTCGGTCAGCTCGCCGGGCACCCGGAAAGGGCGCCAGCGGCCGTCGTCGATGTACAGCAGTCCGCGCGTGGTCGCCGCCCAGACGCGCCCGTCGTAGGCGATGAAATCGTTGACCAGCGCCGACTCGAATGCCTCGCCCAGGTGCATCGACTGCCACTGTCCGTCGCGCTGGCGATGAATCACCCCGTAGCCGCCGGCGTAGAGGTCCTCGCCGTGGGCGAACACCGAACGCAAGGCGTCGTCGGGGTCGCCTTCCCGGTTCACGAACGCATCGTCGCCCAGGCGCAGCAGACCCCGATCGGAGGCCAGGATCACCTCGCCACGGGTCGTTTCGGCGAACTGGAAGACGTCGATCTCGCGGCCGAAGCCGTCGTCGACGGCGTGAAACCCGCCGTCGCGGAAGACCGCGGCACCCTTGTAGGTGCCCGTCCATACGCGATCTTGCGAATCCACGAAAAGGTCCTGTATGAACATGCCCGGCATGTTCGGAGAACTGCGCGGGTCGAAATGCTTGAAGCGCACGCCGTCGAAGCGCGCCACGCCGGCCTGCGTGCCCGCCCAGATGTAGCCGTCCGGCCCCTGCACCAGGGCGGTCACGGAGATCTGCGGCAGGCCCTCCTCGATGCTCCAGGTGTCGAGAACATACTGGTGAAAGGCCTTGTCGGGCGCCAGTGCGTGCGCGAGCCCTGCCGACAGCCCTCCGACGAGGAGGATGAACGATACGGAAAAAAGCGCGCCGATACGGACCAACTCTGGCTTCCCCTCCCAGACATCCGCCCCTCCCCCGGCCGCCACGCCGATGCTTGGAGCATAACGCAAGCGGTATGCCCGCGCGAGGGCGCAGACACAGGTTTCAGGATTCAGGTGTCGGGGGTCAGGGAAAAGGCGGGTTCGCGGGGGTCGGGAAAAAGGTGTTCCGGGTTCCGGGTTCCGGGTTCGGTGTTCGGGCGGCGCGTTGTGTAATTGCGGGGCGGCTGCGCCGCGGGACCGGAACGAAACCCGCGTAGGTCGGCGCCGCGTCGCCGACGGACGACCGACCAGCCGCTGCCACGCGTAGCTCACGCGTGAACAGACCCTC
>CAZSGS010000222.1:0-4794 GCA_964606365.1 uncultured Wenzhouxiangella sp.
ACACCTCGAAATCCACGGCCTGATGTACGGCCTCCAGGACGGCCTGCTCAAGAAGCTGGAGTGTTCGTTGTTCGCGCACCCCTGACGCCGGGCTCGCGCGCTCACGCGTCTGTCGCGCCGACTACCGAAACGTCGCCTTCAGCGTTGCGTACTTCAGCAGCGGCGGCTCGTCCGGGTCGCGGATCCGGTCGTCGGGTGAGATGTTGGTGCGAAGGTTCAACAGGGCATCGCGGTCGAGCGTTGCATTTGGAAGATCCGCGAGGTTGACGAATACCTGCTGGCCGTCGATTTCTTTAGCGACGAAGACGGTCTGAGCAGAGCCGGCGGAAAAGAAGATGTCATTGACGTCTTCGTGCTCGAGATGGATCACGATATCCCAGCCAGGCTCCAGCTCGAACCCGACGCTGACTTCCACAACCTCATCCTCCAACTCGCCTCCCAGCATGTACAGGGCCACAGACTCGCCCAGGTCGTCGCCGTAAAGGGTGTCCTTGATATTCAGTGTATAGCGTGTGTAGATATCCGTGGATTCCGTCCTGTGCCCCGTCCGATCCACGTAGTCGAGCGTGACGCGGCTGACCTCCTTGTCGAGAACTTCCGCGCGGACCAGTGCATCGGTCCAGAACTTCATCTGCTCGAAGGTAACCGGGAGTGTCCTTGCACACACATTGGCGGCCAGCAGTGTGCCGGCCAGCAGGCCGAGTGCGATGGCGCAATTTTTATGAGTCATGTCTGCCGGTACCGTGTTGGCGCATGCGAACCCCTCGGGCACTTTCTACCATCGGTCCACGGTGCTGCGTCAAGTCCGCTGCTCAAACCAGGCCACGTTCGGCCAGCGACACGACCTCGCCGTCGCCGACGATGAAGTGATCGAGCAGGCGGATGTCGACCAGGCCAAGTGCATCCCTCAGTCGCCGGGTGATGGCGAGATCGGCCTGGCTCGGTTCGGCGATGCCCGACGGGTGGTTGTGGGCGACGATCAGGGCCGCGGCGCGGCGTGAAAGCGCTTTTTCGACCACGACACGCGGGTGGACGTGGGCCGAGTCGATCGTGCCGGCGAACAGTTCGTCGAAGGCGATGACGCGGTGGCGGGTGTCGAGGTGCAGGGCGCAGAAGACTTCGTGCGGCCTGTCCCGGAGTGCTGCGCGCAGGTACTCTCGCGTGGCCTGGGGGCTGGTCAGGGGCTGGCCGCGTTCGAGGTTCTCGCGCAGGTGGCGTCGGGCCAATTCCAGGGCGGCCTGCAGCTGGGCGTACTTGGCCGGGCCCAGGCCGGGCGTGTCGCAGAAGCCGTCGATATCGGCTTCGAGCAAACCGCGCAGACCGCCGTGATGATTGATCAGGCCGCGGGCGAGGTCGAGCGCGGAGCGGCCGCGTGCGCCGGTTCTGAGCAGGATGGCGAGCAATTCGGCGTCGCTGAGTCCCGTCGGGCCGCTCGCCAGCAGGCGCTCGCGCGGACGTTCGGTCATGGGCCAGTCGGCTATTCGCATGTTCGTGCTTTATGGATGGTCACCGGGGCGTTATTCTGGTCGGCAAGCATGGGCCTTCGAAATCGGCCACCGTCCCGCTTCCGTGTAGGAAATCGACTCGACAATTCATGAGCACGCTCGAAGGCAAGAAGATTCTGGTCGGCGTGACCGGGGGGATCGCCGCCTACAAGACACCGGAGCTGGTGCGCCGACTGCGCGACGCCGGCTCGGAGGTGCGCGTGGTCATGAGCGCCGGCGCGGCGGCCTTCATCACGCCGCTGACCCTGCAGGCGGTCAGCGGCCATCGCGTGCGAACCCAGCTGCTCGACCCCGACGCCGAGGCCGGCATGGGGCATATCGAGCTGGCGCGTTGGGCCGACGAGATCCTGATCGCGCCGGCCACCGCGCATGCCATCGCCCGCTTCGCCGCCGGCCTGGCCGACGACCTGCTGTCGACCCTGGTCGTGGCCACGGAGGCGCGCATCTGGCTGGCGCCGGCGATGAATCGTGTGATGTGGGCCTCGCAATCGGTCACGGACAACTGCGCGCTGCTCGAACGGCGGGGCGTGCGCATTCTCGGCCCGGGTGCCGGCTCGCAGGCCTGTGGCGAGCAGGGGCAGGGGCGCATGCTCGAGCCGGTGGAGCTGGTCGCCGCGCTGGGAGGGGACGATGGCGCACTGGCCGGCCGCCGTTTCGTGGTTACCGCCGGGCCCACGCACGAACCGCTCGATCCCGTGCGCTTCATCGGCAATCGCTCGTCCGGGCGCATGGGGTTTGCAGTCGCCGCCGCGCTGGCGCGGGCCGGTGCAAGGGTGGAACTGGTCGCCGGGCCGGTGCAGCTTGCCACGCCGCCGGGCGTCGATCGCCATGACGTGCAATCGGCGCGCGACATGCACCGTGCCGTGATGGCGCGTATCGACGGCGCCGACGGCTTCGTCGCCGTGGCTGCCGTGGCCGACTACCGCCCGGCGAACGAGGCCGGCGACAAGATCAAGAAGTCCAGTGAATCGATGGCGCTGGAACTGGTGCCCAACCCCGACATCCTGGCCGAGGTCGCCGCTCTGGCCGATGGTCGCCCGCGCATGGTGGTCGGCTTCGCGGCCGAAACCCGCGACCTCGAGACCGCTGCACGGGGTAAGCTGGCGGCCAAGAAGCTCGACCTGGTGGCGGCCAACCGGGTGGGCAGGGAACTGGGCTTCGATACGGACGACAATGCGCTGGAAGTGTTCGGCCGCGAACGCCACTGGAGCCTCGCGTCGAAGCCGAAGACCGCCCTGGCGCGCGAGCTCGTTGCTATCATCGCCGAGACAATGCTCGAGAGGGAAAGCCGATCCGATGAAAGACCTGAAAGTCAGGATTCTTGATCCACGCCTCGGCGGCGAGTGGCCGCTGCCGGAGTACGCCACGTCCGGCTCAGCCGGCATGGACCTGCGTGCCTGTCTGGATCGGCCGCTCACGCTCGAGCCGGGCGAGACCGCCCTGCTGCCCTCGGGGCTGGCCCTGCATCTCGACGACCCGTCGCTGGCCGCGGTGCTCCTGCCGCGCTCCGGGCTGGGGCACAAGCAGGGCCTTGTGCTGGGCAATCTCGTCGGCCTGATCGACAGCGACTACCAGGGCGAGGTCAAGATCTCCTGCTGGAATCGCGCGGCCGCGCCGATTCGCATCGAGCCCGGGCAGCGCGTGTGCCAGCTCGTGGTCGTGCCCGTCGTGCAGGTCCGCCTCGATGTCGTCGACAGCTTCCGGGCCAGCGAACGTGCCGAAGGGGGCATCGGGCATACGGGGGTGACCTGATCATGGCCAGGATGCCCGCTTTTCCCGCCTTGTCCGGCAAGGCGCTTGCGAAACAGGCTGCGCCGGCGTTCATGGCGGTCGGCGGGGTCTTGCTGCTGGCCGCGGCGTGGCTGCTGTGGAGCGCCTTGTCGTCGGGCGACGCCGGCCCGACCGACAATGCGGCGCGCAACAGCATCGACGAGATCGGTTCGACCATCACCGGTGTCAACGAGGCCATGTCCTCCACGGAGGTGGAAGAAGCCGCCCGCGGTGTGCTCGCGGGCGAGGTCGAGACCGAGACGCTGCGCCGACGCCTGCAGGCGGCCGGTGTGGCCAATACGCTCGATGTCCGGGTGTTTCCCGCGAACGTCGAGGACATCGATATCGGCACCTATCCCGAACCGGATTTTTCGGTCGTCCAGATGCTGCTCGAAGCGCGTCGTCGCGGCAGTGCGCCGGCCGAGGTGCACTACCCCGGCACCGCCAACGAGAATCTCGCCTTCGCCCGGGTCCTGCACCAGCCGGACGCCGGCGACGAACCGGTCGTCGCCGGCTACCTGTTTGTCCGACTGCCCGTCAGCGTGGTCACGCGTCGCCTGGCCCAGCCCGGCTCCGGCGGCTGGCTGGCCCTGCGACAGGGTGAAACGGACATTGAAAGCAAGGGCCGGCTGGCCGAGGACCGGGTGCCGGACGGCCAGGCAACCATCGCCGACAGCCAGCTTCGCCTGAACTGGACTACCGGCGGTTCGGCCGCAGGGCCTTCGCCCGTCGTGGCCGGTGCGGTGGCCGTCCTGGGGCTCGTGTTGCTGGCTTTCGGCGTCGTGCTGCGACGTCCGCAGGCCGCCGCCGACACGGAATCGGCCGATTCAGCGGCGGCCGAAGGCCAAGCGGCTGCGGGTGCATCGGCCCCCGGGTCCGCCCCGAGCGGTGCGAAGGGAGCGGAGCGCGGGGACGGCCAGCCGGATCTGCCGGAGTGGATGCTCGACGAGCAGGGCGGTGACGAACCCTTCCCGGGCGCCGAGCAACGCGCGCCCGAGGACGGCGGCGAACGAAAACCTCCGGCTGCGGATGTCGGGTTCGACGTGCCCGGTCTCGACGAGATCTACGAGCAGATCGAAGCCGAGGAAGGCGGTGGCCGAGCTCGCGGCGAACAGGTGGAAGAAGCCCGTGAGGCCGGCGGTCCGATCGAGGACGCGCCCGATGACGAGGCCGCTGCCGGCGACGACTCCCTTCTCGCCGAGGGCGAGGCGTTCGATTTCGCCGAGGACAGCATCGCACCCGACGAAGACGACTTGCCGGAGCCCGGCGAGGACTTCGAACCGGAAACGGGCGAAGGGCCGGAGGCGGAAGACGGCAAGGAACTCGATCTGGACTTTGCGTTCAGCGATGCCGGGGATCGTCGAGACGAAGAAGCGCTCGATGCCGCGTTCGCGTCGGAAACCGGCCCGGATGAACCGGGCAGCGAGTCGAATGACGAGCCGGACGAGGAGGACGCGTTTGGGCCGGAACCCGAGCCCGAACCCGAGCCCGAACCGGAGCCGGAGCCGAAGCCGGAGCC
>CAZSGS010000223.1:0-4760 GCA_964606365.1 uncultured Wenzhouxiangella sp.
CTGCTGGCGATCACCCGCGCCATCGCCAACCCGGCCGACACCACCGCGGTGCTTTCCGTACTGCGCTCGCCGGTCAGCGGCCTGACCCTGGCCGACCTGCACGCCCTGGCCGGCGACGGTCGGTCGCCCGACGACCCGGATGCGCTCGAGCGGCTTTCCGAAGAAGGCCGCAGCCGCGCGGCCCGGGTGTTCGAAGCCCTGGGTCAGGCGCGGGACCTGTGGCGAAAGCGCGGCGTGCGCGACCTGGTCGAGGGCCTGTGGACCCGGCTGGGCGGCCCGCAGGTGCTCGAGCGACCGGAATCGGAACGACGCGACGCGATGGCCTTTCTCGACACCCTGAGCACCGCCGAGGAACAGGGCCTGCTGGCCGACTGGAACGCCTTCATGGAGCTGCTCGAAGAGCAATTCACCGAAGGCGACCCGCCCAGCGAAGACACCCGGCTCGAGATCCTGACCATGCACGGCGCCAAGGGCCTGGAGTGGGACCTGGTCGCCCTGCCCGGGCTCGACCGCGGCACCGGCGGCAACGACCGCGAACTGCTCTACTGGCTGCCGTTCACGCCCGAAGCCGGCGAGGAGCGCGTGTTGATCGCCCCACTGCGCTCGGCCGAGCAGGACGACAACACGAACCTGATCAAGCTCATCCGGGCCGAACAGAAGCAGCGCGAGGGCTTCGAACACCAGCGCCTGCTCTACGTCGCGGCAACGCGGGCGCGCGAGCAGCTGCTGCTGACGGCCTCGCTCGACCCCGAGAAGGAACCGGTACAGCCGTCGGCGGGCAGCCTGCTGTCCGACCTTTGGCCGACCTGTGGCGAGGACTTCGTTCGCGCGCTGCAGCAAGCGCCGCTGCCCAGAAACGCTTCACCGGACAGCGATGGTCGACCCGACCAGCGCCTGCGCCGCGTCCGCGCCGGCTGGGCGCCGCCAATCGGCGAGCGTCTGGAATGGCGGCCGACCCTGCCGCCGCGCGAGCGCGAGGTCGAGATCGAGTTCAACTGGGCCGGCGTCCAGGTCAGGCGCATCGGTACCGTGCTGCATCGGCTGCTCGAGCGCGTCGGTCAGGTCGGGATCGAGCGATTCGACGAGCGGCAGCGCCGGTCACTGCGCGCGCGCATCCCCGGTCTGCTCAAGGCCATGGGCACGGGCGGCGACGAGCTCGAAGCCGCCGTCGAACCCATTCGCGACGCCTTCGACCGAACGCTGGCGAGTGATACCGGGCAATGGATCCTCAGCAACGAGCACCGGAAGGCCGCCTGCGAACTACCGCTGTCGGGCATCGTCGACGGCGAGTTGGTCAACGCCGTCATCGACCGGACCTTCGTCGACGAGCACGGTACGCGCTGGATCATCGACTACAAGTCGGGCTATCACGGCGGCGGCGATCTCGAAGGCTTCCTCGGCGAGGAGGCGGCCCGCTACAACGTGCAACTCGAGATGTATCGAATGCTGTTCGAGCAGATGGGCGAGACCGATATCAAGACCGCGCTCTACCTGCCGCGGCACGATCGGCTTGTCGTGGCGGAATAGTCTCGATGCCGAGGGTCGCTTTTTCTGGCCGCAACGCATCGATTGACCAGGCGCCGAATCCAGCAGCGCAGCAGCTGGTGTAAAGTTGGCGCCATGGCTTTGTCGATCGCCGGTCCATTCACGCGGCTTGCCGCGTTCTGGCTGCTGCTCCTGCCCTGCATCGCCGCCGGCCAGGCCGCGCAGCCGGAACGCTGGTTCGAGGTCGAGTCGCTCAACGCCGGCCTCGGCAAGGCGCCCGACGACCTCGATCGCAGCACGCCGCGCCAGGCCGTCAGCCAGCTGACCGGCCTGGTCGACGACGGGCAGTACGAACGCGCCGCCCACCTGCTCAACCTCAACGAACTGTCCGAAGACGAACAGGCCGAGCGCGGGCCGGAGCTGGCGCGCAGGCTGGGCGAGATCATCAGCCGCACCATGATGATCGACTGGGGCGAACTGCCGGCCCGGGCCGACGCGCTGCTCGAACGCTCGAGCAAGGAGTTGCCGCAGGCCGGGCAGGCCCGACGCAGCATCGAAATGAGTGTGCTGAACCTCGACCGCGCCCCGGCCGAGATCCGGATCAACCGGATCAAGCCGGCCGACGGCGATGCCGTCTGGGTGTTCTCGTCCCAGACCGTTCACGATATCGACGCGCTCTACGAACGCTACGGCCCCGGCTGGCTCGAGGAGCGCCTGCCCGATGCGCTGCAGGGTCCGGCATTTCTCGGCACGCGCATCTGGGAATGGCTGGTGCTGCCGCTGGCCATCGGCCTGCTGGTCCTGCTGGGCTGGTTCACGCACAGCCTGCTGGGCTGGTTCGGCCGCTGGCTACCGGTCGACTGGATCAACCGCGCCGCCGACCGGATTCGCCTGCCGCTGACGATCGCGTTGATGGCCCTGATCGGCCAGCTCCTGACCGGCTGGGTCATCAGCTTCTCGGGTTTTTTCTACACCTGGATGACGCCGCTCCTGGCGGGCCTGATCATCGTCGGCCTGACCGTGGCGGCACTGCGCGCCATCGATACCTCGCTCGAACGCGTGACCGCGCGCTTCGTCGACGAGATCGACGACAGCAGCGACCGCGACCGTCGCAAGCTCTACACGTCGGTCTATGCGCTGCGGCGTTTCGTGCTGCTGATCGCCGTATTCGTCGGCGGCGGCCTGCTGATGGCACAGCTTCGCCTGTTCGACAGCGTCGGAATGTCCCTGCTGGCCTCGGCGGGCGTCGCCACGGTCATCCTCGGCATCGCCGGGCAGAATGTGCTGGGCAACATCCTCGCCAGCCTGCAGATCGCCATCGCCAAACCGATACGCATCGGTGACGCGGTTCAGTACGAGGGCGACTGGGGCTACGTCGAATCGATCTTCTACACGTTCATCGTACTGCGCACCTGGGACGGCCGCCGGTTGATCGTGCCGGTGCAGTACTTCATTTCGCGTCCGTTCCAGAACTGGTCGATGGTCGACGCCCACGTCACCCAGACCATGGTCCTGCAACTCGACCACGGCGCCGAGCCCGCGAAACTGCGCAAGGCGTTCGAAAAACTGGTGGCCGACAACGAGCGCGCCATCGAGGACGGCATGACCATGACGGCAGTGACCGGCATCGACGCCGACTACCAGGAGATCAGCTTCTATGCCACAGCGTCCAACCCCACGGACGCCTGGCTGATGCAGATGGACCTGCGCGAGGGTCTGTCCGACTGGATCCGCCAGCACCATCCTGACTGGTGGCCAAGCGATCGAATCCTGCTGGACCACCGCAGCGACGCCGAAAAGTAGTCAGCTACTGCGCCACCAGCTCGGCCACGCGCGCCTCGAGGACGCTGTCGGTCGGCGTCACCCGGGCGTCGAAGCGCTGCACCACGCGCCCGTCGCGGTCGATCAGGTACTTGTTGAAGTTCCATCCGGGTTCGCCGGCGGCGGCGTTGAGCGCCCTGAAGAGCTCGTTGGCGCCCTCTCCCGTGACGGGGCTGGTCGCGAACATCGGAAAGCTCACGCCGTAGTTGACGTAGCACACGTCGGCGGTATCCGCTTCGTCGTCGAGCTCCTGCCTGAAATCGTCGGAGGGGAAACCGAGCACCACGAAACCGTCCTCCCGGTAGTGCTGGTACAGCGCTTCCAGCCCCTCGAACTGCGACGTGTAGCCACATTGACTGGCCGTATTGACGACCAGGATCACGTCTCCACGATAGGCCTCGCAGAGGTTGCTCTCCTTCGAGGTTGCCAAGCCGCGATGCGCGTAGTCCAGCAGGTTGCCGCAGTCGGCCGCGGCGATGCCGGCCAGGCCGAACATGCCGGCACCCAGCAGGCTGCGAATGCTCATGTCGTTCTCCCGAATCAGAAGACTCTATTTCACCCTGTGATCGATCACGAGGAGGTGAAAGCCCACCACGCTCATCCCTACCGCATTAGCTCGGGCAGGAACAACGCGATCTGCGGAAACAGGATCAGCACTACGGTCGAGAACAACAGGATGAACACGAACGGCGGCGTGCCGGCGATGACGTCGAGGTAGGGTCGTCGAAAGATGGCCACGGCGGTGAAGATATCGCAGCCGAACGGCGGCGTGGCCGAACCGATCGCGGCCTGCAGTACGACGATGGTGCCGACGTGGACCGGGTCGAGCCCGGCCGACTCGATGGCCGGGGCGAAGATCGGCGTGAGGATCAGGATGACCACGATCGGGTCGACGAACATGCAGCCGATGAAATAGGCCACCGCCACCAGGGCCAGCACCATGAGCGGATTGTCGGCGGCATTGGCGACGACATCGCCGAGCAGCAGTTCGGGAATCTGCGCAAACGACACGATCCAGGAAAAGCCCATCCCGGCCGCGACCAGGACAAACACCACGGCGGTGATCATGCCGGTCGACAGGGCCACGCCGGGCAGGTCGGAGAGCTTGACCTCGCGATAGATCAGCAGCTCCAGCAGCAGCGCATAGGCGACCGACATCGAGGCGGCTTCGGTCGGGCTGAAGTAGCCGGAGTAGATGCCGCCGATGATGATGACCGGAAAGCCGAAGGCCAGCGAGGCGCGGCGCAGCGCGACCCACCGTTCCTGCCAGGTCGAGGGCTCGCGCGGGGGAATCTTCTTCCATACCGAGATGATGTAGCAGTAGAGCGCAAACAGGGCCAGGATCATCAGGCCCGGCCCGATACCGGCAATGAACAGATCACCCACCGAGGTGCCCGATGCCACGCCGTAGATGATCATGCCGATCGACGGCGGAATCAGCAGCGCGATGTCGC
>CAZSGS010000224.1:0-4701 GCA_964606365.1 uncultured Wenzhouxiangella sp.
GACGATATCCAGGTCAGGGCCTACGACGGTGATATCAGCGACGGTTACGCAAACCCGCTGGGCGGCAATGCCGGCTGGTGCGGCGATCCACGCGACACCTGGGAGCGCTACTCGATCGACCTGTCGAACTGGGCCGGCGACGATGTCAGCTTCCGCTGGCGCTTCGGCACGGACTCGTCGGTATCCCAGTACGGCTGGCACGTCGACAGCGTGGAGGTGAAGGCCTGCGAATCGGCCGAGCCGATCATCTTCGAGGATCGCTTCGAGGAAGCGGCTTCGCGCTGATTCAGGCAAGCCAGCCACCAACGCTGAGCGCAGAAAGGCCGGGCACCGCCCGGCCTTTTTTTGTGCGCCTCGCCTCCGCCTCCAGGAGGCGGGTACCGTTCTCGGTCGTCGCGCTCCGTGCAGAGTTGTTCAGAGATCCCGTTGAGGTTCCTTAATGGAAAAATGGGCGGAGGGCCGTCACGCACCCCGGGGTTTGGCCTATACTCGCCCTGCGATAGGGGGCCTCATTCATCGACAAGAAGGAAGGAACCCATGCCAGCTCCTCGCATTCTTCTCCTCGGCCTCTGCTTCGCCGCCACTTCCGTGTTCGCCCAGATACCGGGCGACGTGACCCTCGAGGAAATATTCGCACCCGGGACGTTCCAGGGCGCCCTCGGCCTGGTCAATGCCGGCGACGGCAGCGACCGGCTGTTCGTGTTGCGCCAGGACGGAATCGTCGAAGTCATCGACGACGGCCAGGTACTGCCGGATGAATTCCTGGACGTCACGTCGCTGACCAGCGGCGGCGGCGAGCGGGGCCTGCTCGGTCTGGCCTTCCATCCGGACTTCGACTCCAACGGCCTGCTGTACGTCAACTTCACCTCCAACGGCACGCTCGCCCCCTCCGGCGACACCGTCATTGCCGAATACCAGGTCAGCGCCGGCGACCCCGACGAGGTCGATCCCAACAGCCGCCGCGTGCTCATGACCGTCGTCCAGGATTTCACCAACCACAACGGCGGCAACCTGGCCTTTGGACCCGACGGCTACCTCTACATCGGCATGGGCGACGGCGGAAGCGCCGGCGACCCCTGCAACCGGGCCCAGACGCTCGATCCCGATGCGATCGATACCGGCGGAAGCTGCAAGGACGACCCCACCGCCGCGCTGCTGGGCAAGATGATGCGCCTGGACGTCGACAGCACCACGCCGGCGGGCAGCAACAACCTGTGCGCCGCCGACGGCGACGGCTCGGCCGAGTACGCCATCCCGGCCGACAACCCCTTCGCCGACGACGACAATGCCTGCGGCGAGGTCTGGGCCTACGGCCTGCGCAACCCCTGGCGCTGGAGCTTCGACCGCGAAACGGGCGACCTGTGGATCGGCGATGTCGGTCAGGGCACCTGGGAAGAGGTCAATCTCGAGCCGGACGACTCGCCCGGCGGGGTCAACTACGGCTGGAACGATTGCGAAGGCGCGTTCGCCACCGGCTCGACATCCACGCCCTGCCCGCTCGTCGACTCGGAGCTGCCGGTGCTCAGCTACCGCCGCAACGACGGCAACTGCTCGGTCACCGGCGGCTACCGCTATCGAGGCCCGGTCGAGAGCCTGACCGGCACCTACGTGTACGCCGACTACTGCACGGGCAACATCTGGTTCGCCAACGAAGACGGCGGCGACTGGAGCGAATCGACGTTCTCCACCGAGGGCTTCGACCTGCGCAGTTTCGGCGAGGACGAGGACGGGAATCTGTACGCCGTTCGCGACGGCGGCATCTTCCGCTTCGAGGGCGATACCCAGCTGCCCGACCTGCTCTTCATGGATCGCTTCGAGCAGTAGCCCCGTTTCGGCCCGGGCGGGACAGCCGCCCGGGTTCTTGCTGCTTGGCCAACTGGGAGTGCACCCCTGCGATCTGCACAGCTTTGGCGAAGACGAGGACCGTAAGGTCTACATGGTCCCTGACGGCGGCATCTTCGGCTTCGAAGGCGGCACGAACCGGCCCCGGACCCGCACTGCAGTTGCAGCGAAGCCGCCTTCCTTCAAAGCGCGTTTTCGAGTAGCGAGCCTCAAACTCGAGCGCGGACGACCCCCAGAAGGAGGACAGAAAAAGCGAGAAAGAACAGTCCAAGCTCTGAATTGAGTGGCACAGAACGAGCGGCCGCTGAACCGAGAACCTCGAACGAAGCAGAGACTGTCGGCTGCGCCTCTCCGTCTATGGTGCCGTCAATCGTCAATTCGTAACTTCCCGGCTCAAACGAACCAAGCGCAACGTCCAGCATCAATGGCGGTGACACAGGGCACACCGCATCTGGATTGGGCTCGACGACGTAGTTCACCACGATGGGCCTAGAGTCAACGTCAAGCTCAACACTTTCAATCCGATTGAAACAAGACTGAGCATTGAGGGTCATGGAGAGACTCAGCGCATCGGTTGGATCGGCGGGCTGTGGGGACACCACCTGAGCCCAAGTGGGCGCACTCCATATGCCCATGATCAATGCAGCAGAGGCGATCGGATACCTGAGTTTGGATGGAACGGTCATTGACGTTACCCATGGGCAATTGCCAACGATATCATGGTTGAGTAAATGCTCAGCTTCCGCCTGTCAGCGCTTGTGGCAAGGCGCCGATGCGAGGGTTACTCGTCTGTCATCAGCGCCCGGATTTCGTCCGTCCGCGCCATCCCGTCGCGATAGCCCAGGTCGATCAGCTCCCGGCAGAACTCGGCTTCGAACAGCAGGTAGCTGGGCAGGCGCCCGCCGCGCCAGGCGCCCACGCCCTTGAGCAGGGTTCGCACGCTCGCCGGCACGCGGTGGCGGTGACGCATGGCGATTTCGCGTACGTCCTTCGACGGCTGGATCAGCAGGGTCTCGACGGGCCGCAATCCGGTCTTCTCGCGCTCGGCTTCGGGCACGTGTTCGAGCGTGCGGTTGATGCGCTCGAGGCGGGCCAGGTCGTTGGCGAGGTAGTCCATGAAGAGCACGTCGAGCAGGTAGGCGCCGACGTCGCCCAGCGATGGATACTCGGCGTCCTCGGCCGGCTCGGGGTCGGGCCGCACGTCGCGCGTGCCGATGATCAGCATTCGATCGGCGCCCATGCGAATCGGCGGGCTCAGCGGCGTGGTCTGGCGCATGCCCCCGTCGCCGAAGAACTCGTGCCCGACGCGCGTTGCCGGAAACAGCAGCGGCAGCGCGGCGCTGGCCAGCAGGTGTTCGGCGCGAATCGCCGCACGGCGGCCGACGCGCTTTCCGTCGCGCCATCCCTCGATCTGCCCGGCCGCCTGGAAGAAGGTCACGGCCCGTCCCGAGCTGTAGCCGGAGGCGGTGACCATCAGGGCCTTGAGCACGCCACTTTCGATGGCCCGTTCGACGCCGTCGACGTCCAGCTCGCGCTCGAGCAGCCGGCCCAGCGGCTGGTTGTCGAGCAGCGACTTCGGGTTGGCCACGCCCAGGCCGCCCAGGGTCATGGAAGCCAGCCAGTGCAGCCCCCGACCGAGGTTGTGCGCCCAGCCCGTTCGGTAGATATGGCGGCAGCGGAAGTTGCCCCAGAAGTGCTCGAGGCGGGCGGCGCCGACGGCGAAATCGCCGGCGTGCGAGGCCATGACCGCCGCGTTGATGGCGCCGGCCGAGGTCCCGGTGATGATGGGAAACGGGCTTTGCCTTTCGGGGAGCACCTCGGCGACGGCCCGCAGCACGCCCACCTGGTAGGCGCCGCGGGCGCCGCCGCCGGGAAGGATCAGGGCACCGGCCGATTGCGCGCTCATCCGCCGCGCAGCACCATGGCCTCGAACCCTTTCTCGAGCAGCCGTCGGCGCGCGCCGTCGGCGGCGCGCGCACTGTCGAACGGCCCCACGCGCACGCGGTGCCAGGTCGTCTCGTCGACGGTCACGGACTTGATGCTCGCCTCGAGGCCCAGCAGGGTCACGTTCGCGCGCAGGCTCTCGGCGTCTTCGCCGGAACGGAAGGAGCCGACCTGCAGCACGTAGGGCCCCTGCTCGGCGGCCTCGCTGCTGCGCTCGCGGGCGCGCTCGGCGATCTCTTCCTGCGGTACGACCACTTCGCGTTCGGGCAGAACGGTGAAGAAATCGTACTGGCGGCTGCGCTTGCCGGCCACCTCCTCGGCGATCGGTGGTTCGTCACGGCCCGTGGGCTGTTGCCCCGCGTCGGCGTCGTCGCGACCGGGCAGGTAGCCGCCCAGCCAGGCGAAGGTCGCCAGCACCAGGCCGCAGACCAGCCCGGCCCCGAATGTCAACAGCCCGCCGGTCGCCGGCGAGCTGCCGCGCTTGGCCTGCCGCCGGGCCACTACATTTCCTCGGGCGCGGACACGCCGATGAGATCAAGTCCGTTTCTCAGCACCTGGCCGACGGCGGCCACCAGGTTCAGGCGCGCGTTGCGCAGGTCTTCATCGTCGACCAGGAAGGGCATGGCGTTGTACCAGGAGTGGAAGGCGGCGGCGAGATCGTGCAGGTAGTGCGCGAGCGAGTGCGCGGCGCGCTGGCGCGCGGCCGACTCGATCAGTTCCGGAAACCGGCCGACCATGCGCAGCAGGTTCTGTTCGTGGTCGGTCTCGAGGCGCTCGACGGCGGCCTCGCCGATGGCCTGGTTGTGGCGCTGCCCGCGACTGTCGAGCTCGCGGAAGACGCTGCGGATACGGGCGTGGGCGTACTGGATGTAGAACACCGGGTTCTCGTTGGCGCGCGACTTGGCCAGGTCGAGA
>CAZSGS010000225.1:0-4648 GCA_964606365.1 uncultured Wenzhouxiangella sp.
GTGGGCACCGACAATCGGTAGCCAATGATGCGATCGGCCATCGTTTCTGCCACGTACAGGTAGCCACGCTCCTCGTCAATCGCCAGGCCATTGGCGAAATCAAACCCGGAACCCATGCGCCGGAGCTCGGGAAAGGGCTCGTGATCATTGGTCGACGAGAGGCGAAAGAGCGCGCCGTCCATGGGTGTCTCATCAACGGCCGCGAACATCCTGGCCTCCGAATTCGGGCCGTTGTTTTCAGTCGACTGGGTAAACCAGACCGCGCCGCTGCGATCGCGCCGGACGGAATTGACGCCGAATTCATGCTGATGAATCCGAACCACCTGCTCGGTTTGACTGTTGACGCGGTAAATGGCTCCGGTCAGCACATCGGCTACCAGCACGTAAATCCCGCCGGGCTCCAGCGCCACGCCGTTCGGGCCGGCGCTGCGCTCAGGCGGCTCGTGAACGTAGCCGGCCGCCGCGAAGTCACCGAACGGCCGCTTCGCGCCCTCCGGATCCAGCGCTACCAGGCCATGGACCTGGTCGGCGATCAGGAGTGTGCCGTCGGCCAGCATGACGCCGTCTTCGGGCCGCACCAGGGAGCGATCGGTCGGGAAAAGAGCGACCTGTTCGTAAGGCTGTGTTGGCTCGGCAGTATCAGCCTGGACGGTAAACGCCATTGCGAGGGCGAATAGAGCAAGACGGGTTCGTTGCATTGTGGTTTTCCTCGGGTAGGGTTGGGTAGGCTTTGGCCTCGGTCATCAAACCGTCAGCGTCAAGCCCCCGTCAGGTGTCAACGTGGTGCCGGTGATGTAGCTGGCCTCGTCCGAGCACAGAAAGACGATCGCCCGGGCAATCTCCTCAGGCTGACCGGCGCGCTTGAGATGCACGCTGGGCAGCACACCCTGGTCGTAGACTTCGTCGCCCAGTGCTTCGCGCGCCCGGTGATGCATGGGCGTATCGATGATCCCGGGACAGACCAGGTTGACGCGGATGCCTTGCGACGCCAGTTCTGCCGACACGCTCGTGGTCAGGCCGATCAGGCCGTGCTTGGACGTGCAATAGGCCGAGCCGGTCGGGAAGCCCAGGAATGAGTTGACCGAACCGACATTGACGATGGAACCCCTGGCGCCGGTGGCAAGCATCGCCCGGGCCTGGTATTTCATGCACAGGAACGTGCCCTTGAGATTGATTCCAAGCACCCGATCCCACTCGTCTTCGTCCAGATCCGTGATACCGGCCCACCGCCCCTCGATACCGGCGTTGTTCACGGCGTAGTCAAGCCGGCCGAAGGTGTCGATGGTGTGCGAGACCATTCGTTCGACATCTGCCGACACCGATACATCGGTCTTGATCGCGATTGCCTTGCCGCCTCGGGCCTCGATATCGGCCACCAGCGAATCGAGCTCGGCCTGTCGTCGCGCCGCCACCGCGACGCGCGCGCCCTTTTCGGCGAAAAGCTCGGCGGTTGCCCGGCCAATTCCGCTGCTGGCGCCGGTGATCAGTGCTACTTTGTCTTTCATGTCCGACATTGGATTGCTCCTTGTCTGATGGCCGGGTTGGTCAAGCCATTTCGTCTTTGCATGCCGCCTGGTTCGTTCATGGCTGGTTGGTGTGCCGCAAACCAGCTCTGCTCTTTGACATGCTCGGTGACTCGGCGGAGGATCATGGGCGCTTGCTCGCATTTGTCGCAACGCCGCTCGCGGCGATCATTTGCTTCAATGCGGTGGCGCTCGCGACCCGGTCGTTTGCAATGAGTTGTGCCACATGCATGGTCGACATCCAGTAGCGCAACTCTTCCATCAGCGCCGCATTGCCGGCCAGCGTTTCGACAATTTGACGCGCGACGGCCTGGTCGACAGGAGAAGGACACTCGAACATTCGCTGGGTGTCGAATTGGGACTCGTAGCATGAATCCCAGATATAGGACTGGATATCCATCGGAATGAGGCCGCGCACATGTACGCGATATTCAGGCCGCTCGACCACCGTCGCGGCAGCGCCAAAGTTGTAGTAACTGGCCAGGGCGTTTCGGATTTCGAGATTTCGAATCAATTCGAGATCGCCGGCACTGCGCAGCTCGTCGTAGGTGGCCTGCGCGGTAATGAACTCGGCCACTTGACTGGCCTGGAAATAGGCGAGCAGCACCGCCCAGTGCGATGTGTCGTCCGCCGTTCCCGTCCGCGCGTAACGCAGCCCCGTCTCGCCATAGCGCGAAACCTGGTGCCAGAAGCCCTTGCGATCGGCCAGTGTGGCCAGGTCCGCATCGAGGTCCAGACCGATTCGTTCCAGATAGGCCCGCGCCCTGCCTTCGTCGACGCGTGCATCATTCCAGTTCGCGACCTGAATACCGATGAATACGCCAACGACGACAATAAGGAAGTCCAGGCCGACGGCAAACCAGTTCTGGTCGCGGACGTGTTTCGTGATACTGCGCAGGATCATCGTTGCCCGTCCGGCACATTCGGGAGGCGGGATTCATCCAGGTAGCGCAGCATGAAGTTCTCGTCCAGCCCGTCCACGATCGGCCCGGCGACTTCTGTCATCGGCGTACCTTCCCAGCCGGGCTGCTGGAGCTTCCACCAGTTCTTCGCGTGTCGGCTGCCGAAATAATATTGCGCGGCATTCAGAATGTGCTGTCGCGCCTCGGAGCGTGAGACCAGGCCGATCCTTTCCATGTTGAACATGTGGTCCCACTGCAGCATCAAGGCCACCAGATGCGATTCGACCATCCGGATCTCGAGGTCGCTCATGGCCTCCGGCGCGCGAATGGACTTGATCCATGCCGCACCCGCGTCGGGTGTGGCGAGGCTCAATTCGATCTGCGCCAGCAGGTCGTTCTTTCCCGACTCCATCTGGGCGCGGGTCAGGTCCGCGTTCTGCCGGACCTCGACGATCAGGATGATCAGGCCCAGCACCACGCCCAGGTTCGCCCCGAACGTCAACCATCGGTTCAGCCGGTCAATCCGGTGTGCCTTTTCCATCTAACCTTCCCCATCCCAAAACCTGGCCTGTCGTCCGGCACCGGGTCGTTTCCACCGGCGACCTGAATCTTGGCAACAGGATCGCGATCATCGAATCGCGGCCTGCTTGAGCTCGACACGGATCAGCCGGATTTCCGTATCCTCGCTCAGGTTGACCGGCGAGTGCGGCGCTTCCGGGCCCTTCCACATGGTCAGCGGAAGCTCGAGCGGCGGGGCCTCGCGGGAGTCGAAGATCACGCCGCCCTCGGCGTCGCGGTCCAGGAAGTGGCCCGCCTGCTGGATGTGCAGCACGCTGGGCCAGCGGTGCGAATGGAGCGGCTCTACCTCGCCCGGCCCCAGGGTGACCTCGAGCACGCGCACGTGGTCGTTTTCGAGCAACACCTCGTGGTTGTCCGGGGCGGCGATCACCGCGTCGAGCTCGGCCGGCCAGCCGGCCGGATCACCGGTCGCGTATTTCAGCTGCCCGCTCGACGCGACCTCGTCGGAATCACCGACTGCGGCGGGCGCCCGGCTCATTGCTGCAACCAGCGCCGCCGTGTCGGTGTACTGTTGGAACCCGGCGAGCTGGCCATCCGCCACGGTCCAGGAATGGACGAACGGAATGTCCAGGCGCTCGCCGGTGGCCTTGTAGACTTCGTCGTAGCGACCGAAGACGACCACCCGGTCACCGTCGACCACATACTCGTGCGGCGTGACCATGATCGACTCCCACTCGGTCGCGAGCCTTGAGAACAGCCCGGACATGACGGCTTCCGGACCCTCGTAGGGGTTGAGATCGGCGTAGGGATTGCCCTCGGCCTCGTTCCAGATGATGTCGGGCGCCATGAGGCCGGCGAACCGGTCCAATTCGCCCTGGGCAAAGGCCTCGTAGGCGGCTTCGACGACGGCCCGTGGCTCGTCCGCCGCAGCGGCGTGGGTGGGCAGGTGTGCGGCGACAGCCGCGAGTACGAAACAAATTGTTTTCATGGGTACTGCTCCAGGTGGTTCGAGGTGCTGAGGCAAGGGAGCAACAGCGAAGTCACGGCGGTGGGTGCTTACTCCGGGTGCAGGTAGAACACCTTGCTCATGATCTGCCATTGGCCTTCGATCTTGGCCAGCGTGAAGAAGTCGGTGAAGCGGTGGCCGTTCCAGTTGTGGAGCTCGATGCGCGCTGTCGCCGCCGTGCCTTCGATGTCGATCCGGATGTCGCCGGCTTCGAGGTCTGTGGCCGGGCCGTTTTCCTGGTGCCAGTCGTAGAACTGCTCGATGGGCTGGGCGAACAGGTCGGGTCCGACGTAGCCGCAGATGGTGGCCAGTTCGTGGAAGATCGGGCGCAGGGTATCCACGCTGCCGGTACGGCCGCCTTCGATGTAGGTCTGCATCAGCGTCTCGATTCGGTGGATATCGTCCTCAGGGCTTGGCTTGCTCATCATTCGTTCTCTCTGGTTCAGGTGGGTTGTGTTTGGACAGCTGTGCGGATAAAGCGCGGCCGCTTGCCGTACGTCAAGGTGCGCCACAGCCATTCGGCAGGGCCGAAGGCAAAGAACTTCATCCAGAAATGGCTGACCAGGATCTGCGCGGTGAAGAAAGTCACCACCAGCGGCACGAAGGTCGAAGCGCCGGCTCTGCCCGCCAGTCCGAGCCCGGGTCCGACCGACGTCAGGATCAGGATGATCGCCACACTCTGGGTCAGGTAATTGGTC
>CAZSGS010000226.1:0-4646 GCA_964606365.1 uncultured Wenzhouxiangella sp.
CCCTGAAACCTTTCTTTTCAAATACACCAGTCGGGCTTCGGCAGCCCGCCGTAGCGGCAGGCCTCGCGGACCGGGCCGTCGGGAAACAGCCGGTAGAGGTCACGGCTGCCGCGGCTTTCCGGATGGCGCTTGCGATACTCGGCAACGACCACGCGCATCAGGGGCGGATTGCCGTAGCGGCCATGGTGGTCGCGTACGAAGTCGATCAGCCACCAGTGATCGGCGCCCAGGCGCAGGCCGTCGCGGTCGGCCAGGGCCTCGGCGACTTCCGGAAACCACTGCCCGGAGTCGACCAGGAATCCCTCGCCGTCGACATCGACGGGCCTTCCGTCCACATAGAGCTGCAGGATTTCTCCCGTCAAAGCGTCAAGACTCCTGCCGCGTCGCGGCACAAGGCATCGAACTGCCGCTCATCGATGGCCGAGACACCCACCGGCATCAATTCCGCGGCCGGGCGGCGGGCACGCAGTTCGGCCAGGTCAAAATCGATCAGCTGGCGCCAGGGCGCGATCGCATCGGGCTCGAGATGGGCGAGGCCCGCGCGCTCGAAGACCACGACCAGGTCGACCTCCAGCGTGGCGCCGGCGAGCACCAGTTCGAGCATCTCCCGGCTTTCGGGCTCCGACGGCGCCAGCGCCACCACGATCACCCACCGATCAGTCGCCGCCATCGCTCGCTCCAAAACAGGCGACCTCTTGCGCCGACAGCGCGTGATTCCAGAAGCCGGTCAGGCTCGAAATCACGAAGGGAGCGTCGGGCGGCTGCGGATGCCGCCGCGACCACGATCCGCTGCAAACCGCCAGCACGACCCCGTGCCAGCCCGCCAGGCTGCGCCACTCCGCCGAGGGCTCGCCTTCGGCGGCGTGCTCGACCCCTTCACCGTGAAAAAACACGAGCAGGCGGCCGCCGGCTTCGATGCCGCGAGCTGCGCGGTCCTGCCCCCGGCGACTGGCCTCGCTTCCCGGCCGGGCACGGATCAGCAGGATTCGGTGATACTGTACGGATTCGTTCAAGAGCCTGCCCGGAAAAGTCGTTGCAGGTGAAACCACGGCGCATTCAGCCGGTCTGAGAACTGGATGATCGAAAGCACCCTGAAACCATTGTTCGCGAGCCTCATTGTAGCCGCCGCCGTAACGGCGGGCGCCAATGATTCGGTTCGGCTACCGGATCTTGGCGGCACGAGCACGCAGGTGATGTCCGCAAAGGAACTCGAGAGCTTCCCGCGCGAATTCGAACAATACATGCGGTCACACAAGATGCTGGTCGAGGATCCGCTCATCCGCGATTACTTCAGCGACATGGGTTTTCGGCTGGTTTCCTATTCGGACAATGCCGAGGAGCCGTTCCACTTCTTCGTTCTGCGCGATCCCAACATCAACGCGTTCGCCGCTCCGGCAGGCGTGATCGCCCTGCATTCGGGCCTGATCCTCGAGGCGCGCGACGAAAGCGAGGTGGCGGGCGTGGTGGCGCACGAAATCGCCCACGTGACCCAGGACCATATCGTGCGCGGCATCGAGAACAGCCAGCAAGTGTCGCTGCCGACGATGCTGGCCACGCTGGGCCTGGCGATCGCGGCCGGCGCCTCCGGCGCGGACGGTGACGCCGCACAGGCCATCCTGATGAGCGGCATGGGACTGGCCCAGCAATTCCAGATCAACCACACCCGGCAGTCCGAGTCCGAAGCCGACCGCATCGGCATCGCCCTGCTGGCCCGCGGCGGCTACGACCCGCAGGGCATGACGCGTTTTTTCGAGCGCCTCAACACGATCTCGCGAGCCATGGGGGAAGGACCGCCGGAGTACTTGCGCACCCACCCCCTGACCGTCAACCGAATCGCCGAAGCACGGACCCGGGCCGAACGGCTCGACGCCGATCCCTCGCGCGACGGCACCGAGTTCCACTTCGTGCAGGCTCGGCTGCGCGCCATGATGGTCAATGCCTCGAGCGCCGAGACCTGGTTTCGCGCCCGGCTCGACAGCGACAGCGACAGCGATCGCCCCGAAGCCGCCATGCGCTACGGCCTGGCCATGACCCTGATCGGCGGGCGGCGCCTCGACGCCGCACGCGAACAGGTTGAACGACTGCTCGCCAGCGCTCCCGACCGGCAGCTCTACCGCTTGCTCGAAGCCGAGCTGCTGTTGGCCGAAGGCCGCGTCGACGACAGCCTCGATGTGCTCGAATCGCTTTATCTTCAGTACCCGGGCAATCGGCTGGTGACAACGCAGTACGCCAGCACGCTGATGCACGAGCGCGACACCAAGCGCGCCGCACGCGCGGCCGGCATCCTTCGCAACTACCTGCGCGACAATCCCGACGATGTGCGGATGACCGAGCTCTATGCCCGGGCCGCGGACCGCGCCGGTGACGATATCCGCGCCGCCGAAGCGCTGGCCGAGAGTTACTACATGCGAGGCGGGATCCACGACGCGATCGTGCAGCTCGAACGCGTCTACAGGCGCGACGATCTGGATTACTACCAGCGTTCGCGCGTCGGCGCGCGCCTGGGACAACTGCGCGCCGAACGCCTGCGCCTGAGTTCGCGCGAACGCGAACGGCAGTCACAATGATGGCCCGGCGGCGCCGTGGATTGCCGCTGCATCAACAATGCGGTCAACAAAGTGTAATCATCGTCCGACTAATGTAGGCGATTGTTTCTGGAGGGGATGGACGCGCATGCAAGCCGACGCTACTGACGGCAAGTACCGGGTCACTCAACTGGCTGAACCGCTCGAGCACTGGAACGAGCAGTCGCTCGATGAACCGGCGCTGCTGTTCAATCACGAAACCAGCCTGCTCGCCTTCCATCGGCGGGTGCTTTCGCTCGCCCGGGACGAGACCCAGCCGCTGCTCGAACGGCTGCGGTTCCTGTGCATTTCCTGCACCAACCTCGACGAGTTCTTCGAGGTGCGCGTCGCCGCCATTCGCCAGCGCATCCGCCTCGGGGTCAACCAGCCCGGGGCCGACGGCCTGTCGCCGCAGAGCACGATCGCGGCCATTCGCGAGCGCGTGCTCGAGATGGTCGAAGCCCAGTACCGCGTACTCGACGAAGAACTGCTGCCGGCGCTCGAGCAGCAGGGCATTCGCATCATCGCGCGCAATCGCTTCACGCAACGCCAGCGCCGCTGGCTGCATAATCATTTTCGCAGCCAGATCCTGCCGGTGCTCAGCCCGCTGGGGCTCGACCCGGCCCACCCGTTTCCGCGCATTCTCAACAAGAGCCTGAACTTCGCCGTTTCCCTGGCCGGGCGCGATGCCTTCGGGCGGAACGGTTCGATGGCCCTGGTGCGCGCGCCACGCTCGCTGCCGCGCATTATCCGAATCCCCAAGAGCTACTCTGCCGGCCCGGACGATTTCGTGTTCCTGTCCTCGATCGTGCACGAGTTCATCGACGAGCTCTTTCCGGGCATGGAAGTACTCGGCAGCTACCAGTTCCGCGTGACGCGCAACAGCGAACTGCTCGTCGACGAGGAGGAAGTCGAGGACCTCGCCCGGGCGCTGGAGGGCGAACTCATGGAGCGCGGCTTCGCCGAGGCCGTGCGCCTGGAGGTGGCCACCGGCTGCCCCGACCACGTCATCAACCTGCTCGCGAGCAAGTTCGGCGTGGAACTCGACGACGTCTATCACTGCAACGGGCCGGTCAACCTCAACCGCATGGTCGCCGTCTACGACCTCACCGACCGGCCGGAGCTGAAGTTCCCTTCGTTCAACCCGCATATTCCCAGGGCGCTGGCCGCCCCGAACGATCTGTTCACCAGCCTCCGGCGCTGCGATCACGTCCTGCACCATCCCTACGACAGTTTCCAGCCGGTGCTCGACCTGGCCCGGCAGGCCGCCCGCGACCCACAGGTCCTGGCGATCAAGCAAACGCTGTATCGCACGGGCGTGGATTCGATGCTCGCCGACCTGCTGATCGAGGCCGCGCGGGCCGGCAAGGACGTCACGGTGGTGGTCGAACTGCGCGCGCGATTCGACGAGGAAGCCAACATCAATCTCGCCACGCGCATGCAGGAGGCCGGCGTGCAGGTGGTCTACGGCGTGGTCGGCCACAAGGCGCACGCCAAGATGATGCTGATCGTGCGGCGGGAAGGCCGCCGCCTGCGCCGCTACGTCCACCTGGGTACCGGCAACTACCACCAGGGAACCGCCAAGGCCTACACCGACTGGGGCATGGTCAGCGCCGATGCAGACATCGCGCAGGACGTCCACCGCGTTTTCCAGCTACTGTCCGGCTTCGGCCGTGTCCAGTCGCTCAAGCGCCTGGTGCAGTCGCCCTTCGACCTGCACGATTTCCTGATCGGTCGTATCGAACGCGAGGCCGCACACGCCCGCGCCGGCCACAGCGGCCTGATCATGGCCCAGATGAACGGCCTGACCGAGCCGGAGGTGATCCGAGCGCTCTACCGCGCCTCGCGCGCCGGCGTCACGATCCGCCTGGTGGTGCGTGGGAGCTGCTGCCTGCGCCCGGGAGTTACGGGCCTGTCGGAGAATATCCGGGTGAAATCCATTGTCGGGCGCTTCCTGGAGCATTCGCGAATCGCCTGCTTCGCCAATGGCGCGCCGCTTCCCTCCGATCAGGCCGAGGTCTACATCTCCTCGGCCGACTGGATGCCGCGCAACCTGGATCGCCGCATCGAGAGCTTCGTGCC
>CAZSGS010000227.1:0-4639 GCA_964606365.1 uncultured Wenzhouxiangella sp.
TCCGAGCGCGATCCCTGGTCGTCGAAGCCGTGGCCCATCTCGTGGCCGATCACGCCGCCGATGGCGCCGAAATTGACCGCCGGATCGGCGTTGGGGTCGAAGAAGGGAGGCTGAAGGATGGCGGCCGGAAAGACGATTTCGTTGCGCGTCGATGAATAGTAGGCGTTGACCGTCTGCGGCGTCATGCCCCATTCCCATTCGCGCACCGGCTCGTCGAGCTTGGCGAGCTGGTCGTTCCAGGACCATTCGCTGATGCGACGACTGTTGCCGACCAGCTCGTCATCGGCAATGGCGATATCGGAGTGATCGCGCCACTTCTCCGGGTAGCCGATCTTGGGGAGGAAGGCCTCGAGCTTGCGATGCGCCTCCTGGCGGGTTTCTTCGTCCATCCAGGGCAGGGTATCGAGTCGCTCGGCGAAGGCGCGGCGAAGATACTCGACCAGCTCCATCATCTGTTCACGGTAGTCGGCGGGGAAGTGGCGCTGGACGTAGATTCGGCCGACGAGCTCGCCCAGTCGGGAGCTGACGAAATTGATCGCGCGCTTGTCACGCTCGCGCTGTTCCTCGACGTCGTTGAGGCGTTGCTCGAACAACTCGAAGTGGGCGCGGGCATAGCCGCTCGACAGCAAAGGTGCGTGATTGTTGATCCAGTGAAAGGCATGCCAGGACGCCCAGTCTTCGACGGGTGTCTCGGCGAAGACCTCGCTGTTGGCCTCGATGGCGGTGTCGGTGGCGACCACGATCTCGTCGATCTCGCCGAGCCCGCGTTCGCCCAGGAAGACCCGCCAGGGAAACCCGGGTGCGGTCTCCGACAGTTCCGGGAGCGTCATGAGGTTGTAATTGGCCTCGCGGTCGCGGGCCTGGGCCCGGGTCCAATGGTTTTCGGCAAGTTTCGTTTCCAGCGCCAGGATCGCTTCGGCGCGTTCCTGGGGCCGGGCGACACCGGCTCGCTCGAAGGTCGCCGCGATGTAGTCGCGGTAGGCCTGGCGATGGCCCGGAAAGGGCGCTTCTTCGCGCGTGTAGTAATCGCGATCGGGCAGTCCCAGCCCGCTTTGGTAGAGATGGGCGAGGTAGCGCTCGGGATTGCCCTGGTCGAGCGTTACGTAAGCGGACGCGATGGAGCCGGTACCCTGGCGCCCCATCCAGCGTGCGGCGGCTTCGTGCGAGTCGACGGCCAACAGCTCGTCGAGGGTCGAGCGGATCGGTTCGATTCCCAGTTCCTCGACCCGGTCGGTATCCATGTAGCTGGCGAAGAGGTCCCCGACCTGCTGCGAAGGACTGCCGGGCTGCGGTTCCTTGTCGCCGAGTTCGACGATGATGTCGTTGACGCGCTCCTCGGAGAGAATGCGCAATTCGCCGAAGGCACTCCAGCGCGAAAAGCCCTGTGGAATCTCGGCGGTTTCGAGCCAGCCGGCGTTCACCCAGGTGAAGAAGTCGTCGCCCGGTTCGACCGATTCGCTGACGTGGGCGGTGGCGATGCCCCAATCGCCGAGCCTGGGCTGGGGCGAGGCGCCGGCGTCGTCACTGGCGTACGCCGGTGTGCCGACCAGGCCCAGCAGGGCGGCGGCGGTCAGGGTGCGGTGCAGTTTTCTCATGCTTGTTCCTCTGTTCCGGGTTTCAGGTTTCGGGGTTCAGGGTTCAGGGTTCAGGGTTCAGGGTTCAGGGTTCAGGGTTCAGGGTTCAGAATTGACAAGACAGTGGTTTGCGGTACGGGTTCAACCCGGCACCAGGTCTGCGGCGAAAACCCAGCCCAGCATCAGGTACATCAGGCCCGTGACGACGACCACCATCATCAGGTTGATCAACAGCCCGGCGCGGGCCATCTGGGGGATCGTGACGCGGCCGCTGCCGTAGACGATGGCGTTGGGCGGCGTGGCGACCGGCAGCATGAAGGCGCAACTGGCCGCCACCGCTGCCGGTGCGGCCAGTACGATCGGATCGAGGCCCATGCCGACGGCGACCGAACCCAGGATGGGCAGGAAGGCGGCAGCCGTGGCGGTATTGCTGGTGACCTCGGTGAGGAAGATCACGGCGCCGACGGCCAGGACGATCACCAGCACGACGGGTAGCCCGTCGAGCCGCTGGAAGGCCGCGCCGATCCATTCGGCCAGCCCCGAATCGCTGATGCCGGCCGCCAGGCTCAGGCCGCCGCCGAACAGGATCAGGACTTCCCAGGGCAGGCGGGCCGTGTCGCGCCAGGACAGCACGAAGCGCCACGCTCGCCAGTCGACGGGCAGGATGAACAGCAGCAGGGCGCCGAAAATCGCGATACCGGTGTCCGACAGGCCGGGAAGCCAGGTCTGGAGGAGCGGGCGCGTGACCCACAGGGCGGCGGTGAGCACGAACACGGCCGCGACCTGCTTCTCGGCGCGGTCCATGCGGCCCAGGCGCGCCAGTTCGCCGCGGATCAGTTCCCGGCCGCCGGGCAGCTCGCCGATTCGAAGCCGGAAGATCACGCGGGTCAGCAGGACAAAGACCAGGGGCAGGGCAATCATCACGAGCGGAAGCCCGACGAGCATCCACTGGCCGAAACCGATCTCGAGGCCGTGACTGTCGAGCAGGTAGGCCGCCAGCAGGGCATTGGGCGGTGTGCCGATGAGCGTGCCCAGGCCGCCGATATTGCAGGCATAGGCCAGCGCGAGCAGCAACACCACCGCAAACCCGGAGCGATGATCCCGATCGGCTTCGCCCTCGACCAGCCGAGTCACCGACAGCGCGATGGGCAGCATCATCATGGCGGTTGCGGTGTTGGATACCCACAGGCTCAGGAAAGCCGCGGCCAGCATGAAGCCGGCGACAATGGCCATCGGGCGCGTGCCGACGCGGACAATGATCGTCAGCGCGATACGCCGATGCAGCCCCGAGCGTTCCATGCCCAGCGCGATGATGAATCCGCCGAGAAAGAGATAGATCAGCGGGTTGGCGAAAGGCGTTGTCGCCCCGGCGATGTCGGTCACGCCCAGAAGGGGAAAGAGGACGATCGGCAGCAGGGCCGTGGCGGCGATGGGCAGCGCCTCGCTGATCCACCACACCACCATCAGCGCGGCCACGGCCGCGACCAGCCAGGCCGCTGGCGTCATGCCCCCGGGCGCGGGCAGGAGGAGCATTGCAGCGAACAGGAGCGGGCCGATGATCAGCCCGATGCGGGCGGCCAGGGCCGCCTGGTTCGGATTGCGGTCGGGCACGTTCAGCGGTGATCCACTCGGTTGGGGCCACGACTTGGCAATGCGTCCAGCGACGCCGTGAAGATGAAGTACTGCGCCAGCATGTAGATGCCGACGATCGTCTCGACGGAATAGTCGAAGTCGGCTACGAAACGGGTGATTCCGATCAGCGCATCGGAAATGACGAACAGAAGGCCACCGACGAACAGCCGGCCGGGGCGGTCTTCAACCCCGGCAGCCGTTGCGCCCATGGCCACCAGCGCGCCTACGTAGATGCTGACCGGAATGCGGTCTGCCCCCAGCGAGGGCCACATCCAGGCCAGCACGGCCAGGCCGAACAGGACGACCGGCAGCCACCAGGGCCAGCGCGGGATGAAGGTGCGCCGATGCAGCACGAAGGCCACGGCGTAGGCAAGCTGTGTGACCAGGAAGCAACGCAGCGCGAAGGCAAAGTAGTCGTGACGGTCGAGGGCGAGAAAGAGATCGCCGCCCGCGGCGGCCACGAAACCGATCGCCATCGGCCAGGCGGCGGCCGGCTGAAGGGACTTCGCCAGTACGGCCGCCGCGATCAGCATCGGCGTGATCTTGAGGATCCAGCTGCCGGGTAGCGGGGGCAGCCAGAGCGTGATCCAGTAGGCGCTGGCGACAAGGATGAAGGCCAGTCGGGCCGGCGTCATTGGGCGATCCGTATTGATCATGGCAGGCACCCTCAAAATGTCGAAAGGCCCGTGGCCTCCATCACACGATATTGCCAGTAGCGCAGCCGGGATTCATCGGCGTAGTGCTGGTAGGGCAGGCTGTGAATGCGATCGGGCGTGTTCGACCAGCGCTCCTCGAAGAAGGCGTTGACCGAGCGCATCACCGCGACGTTTCGCGACGCCCTGATCTGGACGTCCGTTTCGAGATTGTAGTTGTCGAGATTGCGGCGGGTAAAGTTGGCCGAACCGGCCAGGACGAGATCTTCTCCCTCGCGTGGCCGCAGAACCAGCATCTTGCCGTGGCACTGCTCGCCGCGGGTGTTGCACCAGCGTACCGGAATGCCCGCTTGGTGGAGCTCCCATGCCACCTGACGGTTGGGCACACCGTTCTTCTTGCGGCCGAAAGCGTCTTCGTTGGGATCGAGCAGTAGCCTCACGTCCGCGCCGCGATCGTGGGCGTCGATCAGCGCTTCGACGATGCCCCGGTGCGACAGATAGAACATCAGCAAGTCGAGCGAATCGCCGCTGCGTGCCGAGTCGATCATGTCCAGGGCGGCGTCGAGAATGGCCGCTTCGGTCAGGATCCTGATTTGGGCCGAGACGACGCCGACCGGCCCGGCAAGGCCGTCGGTCCACTCGGGTCTGCTGCCGGTCGAGAACGCCGCGACGCTGCTTTCGGTGCCGAGAAGATCGACCGCCGCCGGTCCGTCGAACGAGAACGCGATATTGTCGTGCCGGCTGCTGGCATCGTGCGGGTTGGCCGAGGTCACGAATCCT
>CAZSGS010000228.1:0-4639 GCA_964606365.1 uncultured Wenzhouxiangella sp.
GACAATGACGACGAGTGGCGCATCAACTGGTGGAGCGACGACGCCGGTGACGAGTTGCTCGAGATTGCTCGATTTCTCGAGATCGACGACTTGGACGCCGCTGAACATGCGCTCGCGAAAACGGCGGAGCGCGACAAGCGTATCGTCAAAGAAACGCTCAAAACATTGCGCGACAAAGGAACGCTCAACGACCTGATCGAATTGATCGATGCCGCCTCCGAGCAAGGATCGGCGAAATACAGCGAAAACTCTGCCGGCTACTTTCTCGCCACTATCGCGCAAATGGCATGGAGCCAAATCAAGGGAGGATCTAGCAATGGCTGATCAATCCACCTCCACCCGCGCGACCTGTACGCTAGTCACGGCGGTCATCGCATGAAGGTGAAACACCATGCGTAAAGACTGCCATATTGACCCGGCGCGGTGGATTCGAGAATACCAGCAAGCGCTCAAGCTTGGCGACGTCGCGCTGAAGGTCTTGCTCTATTGCGAGACCGGACCCGAGTCTCATCGCACTGGCCTATATCACCTGACCGACGGCACGGTCGCGAGCATGGTCGGCGAGCCGATCGATATCGTCGCGCAGGCTTTTGAGGACCTAGAGACGGTCGGCCTGCTGCTACGCGACGCCAACGCCGGTCTTGTCTTTCTACCGGATTACTGCCAGCGGCAATTCGCCTGGAAGGATACCACCACTGCGTCAAAGGACTGGCGCATCGTCGAGGCGCGTCGACATATCGAGCGGCTGCCGACTTCGCATTTGGTCGCGTGCTTCCTGGAGGCATGGCCGATATTTCGGCCAAACCAAAGCCCCTTGGAAGCCTCTTTCAAAGCCCCTTGGCAAGGGACCCCCTATGCCTCCCCACAAGCCTCAGCTACATCTACAGAGATGGAGGGGGCTAGTGGATCAACGCCCGATGACGGTCAGGGCTCGGCAATCGACGACATGGCCACACGAATTCAGCTCGGGGGTGCGGCATGACCGCACTCGCGACCCAGCCCGAGTATCTGGCCAGACTGATCGTCGACAATGGCCTCGTGGAGCTACGCCACCATGAAGGCGGTGGCTGGCTGACCGGTTGGTTCGATGACGTCAACCGCATGGAGCGCGAGATTCGGTTTCGAGAGGATCGCGGCAACCTTTACACATCACTGAATGCCCCAAGACCGAGGTCGGCGTCCAACACCATGCGCGGCGAGCCGGTCACAAACGAGGCGGTCGGCTGGATCACCCGTCTGCCCTTCGATCTCGACCCGATTCGCCCTGCTGGTCTATCCAGCACCCACGCTGAACTCGCGGCGGCGAATCATCGGCGCGACGACCTAGTCGCCATGCTGGTCAAGATCGGCTGGCCGATACCCTTGCACGCGCTATCGGGTAACGGGTACCACGCGGTTTATCGCTGTCGGCTGCCGAACAATGCCGAGACGACTGATATGCTAAGAGCCATCTATAGCGGCCTGCACGCGGAGTATTCCGACGGCTCAGTTGAGTTCGATCGCTCGGTGCGCAATCCCGGCCGCATCTTTCGGCTCTATGGCAGCGTCAATCGAAAGGGGCCGGACACACCCGAGCGGCCGCATCGGCGCGCCGCTTGCTGGATACCGTCACCCTGGCAGCTCGTCGACCTGCAGCTGGTTGAGCGGCTGGCGAATCGCTACGCCCGTCACGCTGAGAACCGGCCTCAAAGCCGCGCAGCAACCTCGTCAAGCAGCTTCCAAGCCATGGGACTAGGCGACTATCGGACACTCGACATCGTTGCACTGATGCGCGCCCACGAGCTGTATCGGCGAGCGCTCGGCAACCGCCTACACGCGGTCTGGTGCCCTTGGGCGGCTGGTCACTCCACACCGCACGGAGCGACCGGCGCAGTCATCTTCGCGAACGGGCCAGGAGCCTGGCCCGGGTTCCATTGCCACCATGCCAGCTGCGCTGGTCGCAGCATCACCGACCTTATCGCAAAGCTAGGCGATGCGGACCGATTCTGTCGCGACTTCTATCAGCGTGGAGGTGCCTCATGATGGCACCCTATCAATCTTTAGGGTAGGTTTGCACCAATCACAAGCCGTATCCTAACGTAATGCCAAGCTGTGCATCGACCGCCTTCAGATCTCCCATAATCCGACACGCAATACCCCGATCCGCCTCGGAGATGTGCCTCAACATTGAGGCATGGATCAGCCGAATCCGAGTGATCGAATATAGGCGGTCGGTTGCGTCCACGGCGAGCCGAAGCACTCCAACGCGTGTTCGGACCGCCTCGCGCAGCGCATGGGCATCGATGCCTGCCGACGTACCGTCGCCGAGCGCATGCTCCTCAAGAACCTCACAATGCCTGAGCATCAGGTCCAGCTGCGCCTGAATATCAAGCGGGTCGGCGGTCTCGAGGTCGGCGAGCTGCACAACAGATGCGTCAGCGATACGCGCAACAGCCCGTCGACTTGATCGGTTCTGAAGTGAGCGCTTATCGGGTAGCTCTCCAGCCGCAGCCATATCACCGGCAACGACCCGAACATGCTTGCGAAATGCGGCATAACCAATCTCGGCTGGGCGTGAGAACCGGTCCCACTTGGCATCGCCATGCTGGGTTAGATGGCCGCGAATAGCATTGCGCAGGAGGTGCACGTTAACCTTAGAAGCCGGCATAGCAATTGACCAAATCTGAACCAAGATCGTCGTTGGTTGCCAGACTTCCGCGCCCTTCCGAATAGCATGATCATGAGATCACGAGGTTTTCGATCAGCGTCCGCATCGCCTGTGCATTAACACCAATTGAACAGTCACGACGACCACAGCGGAACGTACCAAGCGTCTCAGCGTCACCAAAAAGGAACAGTGATCCGCTCGCTTAACCGGCTTCCTCAGCGAGAATAGTCTTCTTGACATAACTACGGAATCTCAACGGTTCAGTGAAACACCGGAACCCGGCCTGGCTGGCAACCGCAACTGTCTCAGCTTCTTCACCGAGCAACACCGCAACGGGTTCGCTCAGCTCTTTTTGCAGACCCTCAGGCCATGCCAGATCGAACACCGCCTTCTGCTCGCCGGACTCCGCATCAGCAAAGTCGTAGGCAATTTGCCCACGCGGCAGACCATGCTCCGCAACCCAATCGTTCAGCGCCTCCAACTCCGCCTCCTCTGCCTCGCTGCTGATACCGCCCAGGACCGTCGGGACCGGTTGCACTGTCGTTGCACCGCTTCCATCGAGCCAACTGGTCTCGCTGTGCAGCAACTCGCGCATCCTTCGGTTTAGCTCAGCGGCCAAGAGCTCCTTGCGTGCTTCGAGGAAATCGCGGAAGCGCTCTATGCGCCAAAGCTGAGTGTCATCGGGTATCCACTGCGAGGCCAGCGCACCGGGATGTTTCTCTTCGACCTGCGGGAAGTAGACCTCCGGCAGAGTGGCGCTGATGTCGAGGTTGGTATCCTTGGTTAGGAAGCAGAAGTTGGCCAGCGCATTGACCTCGGGACGACTGTATGGCGGTTTATGCTTGTACAACTTAGCCTTCGGGAAGATGTGATGCACCTCGAGACGGTTCATCTTGCCGAGCAGGTTGGCCTTCAGTGGCAAACCACTTCCCCGGTCACGAGCCTCACCCATGCGCGTCAGCAGATAGAGCACAGGATAGAAGCGAGCCCCCAAACTCCAACCGGTGAAATGCCCGGGTTCAGCTTGCAGCCCACCATGCCAAAGCCTGAGTTGATCGAGCAACTTATCCAAGCCGCCATCGGCGTTTTCAAGCACGGCTAGGTCTTGGTCGATGTAGGACTCCGTCGAACCAGAGAAGCGCCCCCACATGGCGGCTTGCACGTACCAGAAGAGCAGCTTATCGCGCTCCTTCTCGTCCATAGGGCCTGCCTTTAACTGATCGCGACACTCGAGGTAGCGCGCCATCACCGGCACCGCAAAACGGCCGAAAAAGACCTGATCATGATCGAGCCCAAGCCGTCCGCTGATCAGGTTCAAGCAGGTATCGATATGTTTCGTCGCGCGAGCCAGCGCGTCCTTCACTTCGTCGGCAGTCTTCTCGTGAAGATGCTGGAACTTGGCCTCGCCGGTCAGCACGGTGTTGACCGAACGCAACAGCCAATCGAGCGAAAATTGGAAGCCGGCTTGCTCCCAGCCCTTTAGCTTCGCCTTCATGGCATCGCGCCCTTCCGGCCAATCAGCGCAGATCTTCGCCAAAGCCAGGTCACCCTTTGAGAGCTTTGTGCCCCCGCTATTGACGCGGTTGAAGATGTCGACCACAACGTCAAGCGACTTGTCAGGCCCCGTGACTTCCTCGACGTGCAGGTTGATATCAAGGATGCCGAGGATTTTGGAAATTCGCCCCGAATATTTGACGGCCTTGGTGCCCAGGCTGGGATGCTCCGCTAGAGCCTCCACCAACTGTTCATGTCCTGCCCATCCATGCTTCATCAATGCAGAGACATCGATCCACAGGGGATCGTCCTTCATTTTTACGGGTTGGTAGAAGCTGAACACCTCATCAGCCAAATGAAACCGCAGACCAGTGAAGGCTTGTGGATTACCATCAAAAAACTTCGGAGGCTTACCACGCGCGACGCCGTAAAGAGAAGTGATTCGTTGTTGTCCATCTAACAGGAGATTGACATTGCCTGACACAACCGCGCTACTTC
>CAZSGS010000229.1:0-4605 GCA_964606365.1 uncultured Wenzhouxiangella sp.
AGGCCGCGCACCGTGCTTGCTTCGGGACTGACCGGCAACCCCATGTGGCGCAGGCGCTCGAGGATTTCCGAATGCCGGCCCGGCAAGCCCTCGGTGGTTGCCGCCTGGTAACAGAAAAAGTGCAGGGGCCGGCGCGCCGTTACGCTGGAATCGAGCTGGCGCAGGCTGCCCGAGGCGGCATTGCGCGGATTGACGAAGGTCTTCTCGTCGGCCTCGGCCAGGCGCCGGTTGAGTTCGGAAAAGCCCGAGCGGGTCATGAAGATCTCGCCGCGCACTTCCAGCGCTTCGGGAATGCCGGCGCCGCGCAGCTTCAGCGGAACCGCCCGGATCGTGCGCACGTTGGCCGTCACGTCCTCGCCGCTGCGCCCGTCACCGCGGGTGGCGGCCAGCTGCAGGCGACCCCGCTCGTATCTCAGCGCGATGGCTACCCCGTCGAGTTTGGGTTCGGCGCTGTAGACGATCTGTTCGATATCGAGCTGCTCGCGGACACGACGATCGAACTCGGCAACCTCTTCCTCGTTGAAGGCGTTGCCGAGCGACAGCATCGGGATGCGGTGGGCGACGGTGTCGAAACCCTCGGCCGGACGGGCGCCGACGCGCTGCGTGGGCGAATCCTGGCTGACCAGCTCGGGGTGAGCGGACTCGAGCTCCTGCAGTTCGCGCAGCAGGCGATCGTACCCGGCGTCGGAAACGACCGGATCGTCGAGCACGTAGTAGCGGTAGTTGTGTTCCTGCAGCTGTTCGCGCAGCGCCTCGATGCGCCCGGCAGCGTCGGAGTGCTTGTTCGCCATGTCCGGCGCCCTACTCCGGCTTGATCATGCCCGACCGGCGATCATACTCGCGCATTTCCTCGCGGATCTGGGCAATGCGCTGGCGCGTCAGCAGGCACTTGGCGTCGTCGAGGACATCGGCTTCGAGCAGCTTGCTGATGCGCTCGGCCGTGGCCAGCATGGCATCCCAGGCATCGAGCGCGCTGACCGGTGCCGGCAGGGTCAGAAAGAGGGTGACACCGGGCGTGTCGAAGACGTTCCACTGGGCCGGATCGAAATGCCCCGGCGGTGTCAGGTTGGCCATCGAGAAAACCGGTTTCTTGGCGCCCTCGTGGCGACGGTGGAAGATATTCATCTGGCCGAAGTTCAGGCCCGCCTTGATGGCGGCGTCGAGCAGTTCCGAGCCGCTGATGCGCTTGTCGCCGCGACGGCAGATGTAGAGGTAGACGATCTTGTCGGGCGACTCGTGCGCCCTGGACTGGCCGGCCGCGAGATGATCTTCACCCGCCTCGGCCGAGGCTTGCTCGACCGCCGGCCACAGCGATGCGTTCTCGGCCCGCTCGCGCTCTTCCGAGGGGCGCGGCGCCTGGTGATCGGAAGCGTCATCGTCGGGTTCGTCGAAATCGCCCAGGGTGGGCTCTCGGCGGGCGGCCCGCCAGCGCGCGTGATTGCGCTTGGATTCCCCGTCGGGCTTGTGCAGCAGCACGATCAGGGCCAGCACCACCAGACCGATCAGAACCAGGATCAGGCGCAGATTATCCACGTATATCGACCTTGCCCGTTGCGATGCCCGCAAGTGTAACCGAAGCCGTGCGCCGTCCCCGCGCCGATCAGGCGCCCGCCAGTGCCACGGCACGGTCGAGATCTACCGAGACCAGGCGCGACACGCCCGGCTCGCGCATGGTCACGCCCAGCATCTGGTGGGCCACTTCCATGGTGACCTTGTTGTGGGTCACGACCAGGAACTGCACCTGCTCGGACATCTCTTGCACCATGTCGGAGAAGCGACCCACGTTGGCGTCGTCGAGCGGCGCATCGACTTCGTCGAGCAGGCAGAACGGCGCCGGGTTGAGATTGAAGATGGAGAACACGAACGCAACGGCCGTCAATGCCTTCTCACCGCCCGACAACAGGTGAATGCGGGCAATCCGCTTGCCGGGCGGGCGCGCGAGAATGGCGACGCCGGCCGATAGCCAGTCTTCGCCCACCATCTCGAGGTGGCCGTGCCCGCCGCCGAACAGGCGCGGGAACAGCGTTTCCATGTTCTTGTTGACCTGCTCGAAGGTCTCGCGAAAGCGCGTACGCGTGTCGCGGTCGATCCGGGAGATGGCCTTCTCGAGCGTCTCGAGCGCCTCGACCAGGTCGGCTTGCTGACGATCGAGGTACGCCTTGCGCTCGGACTCGCTTTCGTACTCGTCGATGGCGGCCAGGTTGACGGGTTCGAGACGGCGGATCTTCTCTTCCAGGTCTTCGAGTTCACGCTGGTACTTTTCGGCCTCGGCGCCCTCGGGCAGCTCGCCGAGCAACTGATCGAGGTCGGCGTCGAGTTCGGCGATGCGCGCGGCGATGTTCTCGGCCTTGAGCTGGGTTTCCTTCAGCGCCAGCTGGCGGCTGGACTGATCGGCCCGGATCTGCTCGGCCTCGCCCGCCGACTTCTGGCGGATCTCGTCCTGCTCGCGCCACTGCGCCTCGAGCGATTCGAGCCGCGCTCGCGCCTCGCGCAGGCGCTCCTCGATCTTGAGCCGCTCGTCGAGCAGTTCGTCGCGCCTCTTCTGCTGCGCGGCGACGGGTTCGTCGCCCTGCGCCAGGGCCTCGCTGAGTTCGAGGTAGCGCGACTGAAGCTGGCCCACCTGGTTGTCCATGCGCTCGATCGACTGGCGCAGGGATTCGAGACCGGCCCGGCTGGATTCGACCTTGAGCGAGAGTTCCTCGCGCTGCTTGCGCGCTTCGGCCAGGCGTGATCTGGCCTGCTGACGCGCCTCGTCGAGTTCACGGCGCTCGCGCCGCAGCGGCTCGCGGCCGGCCTCGGATTCTTCCATCTTCCGGAGCGCGGCTTCCATTTCGCGCCGGGCCGCCGTGACGGCGTCGGCGTCTTCGGCCTGGCGGGCCCTGAGCGTTTCGACTTCCTCGGCCGCCGCCTGGCGCTGGCGCTCCAGGTTCTCCAGGCGCGACTCCAGGCTGCTCAGCTGACCCTGCAGGCGGGCATGCTCGCGCTGGCCCGCCTCGAGTTCGGAGACTTCACGGGCAACCTCCGCCTCCAGGCGCTCGCGCTCTTCGCGCGCCTGCGAAAGCTGCGTTTCGATCCCGCAGACGCGCTCGTCGTCGCTTTCGATCCGCTCACCGAGCTCCCGGATCTCCTGCTCGCGCTGCAGCAGGCCGGATTCATCGGCCGCGGCCGCCGGCTGCCGCAGCCATCCCCTGCCCAGCCACACGCCGTCGGGCGTGATCACCGATTCGTGATCCTCGAGCCCGGCCAGCCGATCCCGTGCCGCGGAAAGGTCCGGCGCGCAGTGGACGCGCGCGAGAACGGCGCCGAGGGCGCCGGCACCGTCGACCTTCTCGGCCAGGGTGCCGGGCCGCACGCCGATTTCGCTGCCGTCGGCCATGCGCAGACCGGCCTCGGGCAGTTCCCCGCCCAGGTGCTCGTCGACACCTTCGACCCGCACGGCTTGCAGCCAGTCCTCCAGCACCGTCTCGACAGCCCGGTTCCACTGCCTTTCGGATACTTCCAGCCGGTGCAACACCCGCGCCTCGGCGTCCAGGCCCTGCGCCTCGAGCCAGCGGGCAATCTGCTCGCCGTTGTCCTCGCCGCGGTTGAGCAGGCGCAGGGACTCGATCCGCGCCTGCCGCTCGTGGCGCCCGGCACGGGCGGTCTCGAGTTCGTTGCGAAGCTGTTCGATGCGCGAGCGCATCTGCGAGACCTGTTCGCGCCGGGCTTCGATGGCTTCGCGCATCTCGTTGAGCCGGGCCTCGCTGCCGGAGACCTGCCCGGCCAGCGTTTCCTTCTCGCCGGCCAGGCGCTCGAGCGCCGAATCACCACTTTGCTCATCGAGCGACTTGAGCCGCTCGGCGGCCCGGCTCATCCGGTCGTCGAGGTGTTCGATGCGCTGGCGCAGCAGTTCGGCCTCGCTCGACGCGGAGCCGGCGCCTTCCTGATGCGCCTGCCAGCGCTGCTGCCACGACTCCAGCCCCTCGTCGATACGCTCGACTTCCGACTGCGCTTCCGCCTCGGCTTCCCGGGCGGCTTCGAGTTCCGGATTCAGGCGCGCGAGCAGCTCCGACGTCTCCTGGACCTGCGCCTTGTCGAGAACGAGGTGCTGCTTGAGTTCGTTGAGTTGCGACTCGGTCTCGCTGTACTCGGCCTGCTGACGCTTTCGAATGTCGCGCTGGTGTTCGATGGCCTGTTCGATACGGGCGATCTCGGCGGCGACCTCGTAGAGCTCGCCCTGCACTTTCGAGACCGCGTCACGCGCCTCGTGCTGGCCCTGCCGAAGCGACTCGAGTTCCTTCTCGGCCGAGCGCTGGGTCGAAAGTGCCGACTGCAGCTGGTTCTCGACGTCCCTGAGCGCCTTTTCCTCGCCCTCCGAACGCGCCTTCATCTCGCGCCAGCGCAAGGCCATCAAGCGCGCCTCGTCGCCGCGGTAGCGTGCCTTGAGCTTCTTGTAGCGCTCGGCGGCATTGGCCTGGCGCTTGAGTTTGTCGAGGTGCTTGCTCACCTCTTCGCGCAGGTCGCTCAGTCGCTCGAGATTCTCGCGCGTGTGGCGAATGCGGTTCTCGGTCTCGCGACGGCGTTCCTTGTAGCGCGAAATGCCGGCGGCCTCCTCGAGAAATGCAC
>CAZSGS010000230.1:0-4176 GCA_964606365.1 uncultured Wenzhouxiangella sp.
AATCCGCTGCTAGAGTCGATCGTCATTGGCAAATCGTTTCGGCTTGTTGGCCTGATAGCAGTAGCGGGGGCGCGCTTCTTTGAGGACTTGGCTAGCAGTAGAGGGCGAATGACCTAGACGCTGGTTAGCGGTGGTGTCATCCAGACTCCTTGCCGTGCAAACAGTTGCTGACGGAGGGATAGAGGAGTGATCATCCAGTTGAAGCCCGGCGACCAGATTGTCGCCACACGATTGATCAATCCGATCATGGTTTCCAATTGGAAGCACTCGAATGAGTGTGCCAGCATCGGTTCAGGCTTGATGCCCGGCACCCGACTGGAGGTCATGGCTGTCTGCAAGACTGCCGGCGCTGAATGGGTGGAAGCTCGCCTGCCGGGATCTGATCCGCCGCGCTCCCTTAAAATCGCCGGTGGAGATTTTTCGGGGAATTTCCGCAGGCTCGCTTGATTCAGTGCAAGGCCTTCGGTCGAACTCCCAGCCAGGCAGTAATACACCGCCGCTGGTTGAGTGCCGGGGCAAAAGTAGTGTACCCGTCACTCAAGCGAGGCAGGGCGGCGTTCTGTTCAGTGCTTCATCCTGGCGTTAATTTCCTATCCGCAACTGAGCTGCTCTAGATCGTCAGCCAGGCCCGTCAGGCGTTTCCCGGCGCGTTGGATCTGCCGTTGCGGTGCGCTGTAGTGAATCTTGGCGAGCGTCTCGAGAGTGCGTTCCCGGTTGGTCTGCATTCGGCTGCGGTAGGCGTCCGACTGGTGGGCGGCAGGGTCGAGCAGGATCCTTGCGGCTGTTTCAAAGGCCTGTCTGTCGTGCCGGATCGACAGGGCTTGTGCAAACTCGGCCTGCCAGGCAAGGCGCCGCTCCAGGACAATTTCCGCGGTGGGCTGGAGCTTGGCCGCCCAGTTTGAAAGCAAGTCGCGCTGCTCGCTCGTCAGTCGGCCGGTGAAGCGGCGCATGCCCTTCTCCATGCCACGCACGCGTTCGCGTTGCAGTGCAGTGTCGCTGCGCCCGGCTTCTTCGGCGAGCTCGCGATTGCGCTCTTCGAAGCTTTCAATAAGCTGTTCGACTTGAACGTCGTCCAGGCTGGCGAGCAAGTCGATCAGGGTGGGTCGGACTCGCGACAGCAGGCGCAGCCCGAAGTCGCTGGCCCGCTCGCCATGGCCCTCCAGGGTAGCGGTCGTGATGCGAGCCTTGGTGATATCGAATCGCACTTCCTGCAGGAACTCGGCATAGGCCGGCAGTTCGCTGGCGCAATGCCACTTGAGGTCGCGTTCGAGCGCCGCTTCGACGGCCTGCTCCTGCTCTGCGGTCAGGCTCACGCGGTCGTCGATCCAGCGCATCACCAACCAGTCGGCGTTGTTGTAGGCGGTTTTCACGCCGCAGGCGGTTGCCATCAGGACAAGGGCAGTGGCGAGGAAAGCGATTCGAAGGATGGGATTCATCTGCCCTGTTTATGCCCGGGCGCGTGAATGCACGGTCGATGCAGCTGGATTGCGACTAGTGCGTCGGGCTCTGCGCTACGGCGGATCGGCCGATTCCACGATCGCGTTGCGGAATTTGCGCAGCCACTCCTTGATCGTGCCGGCATGTTCAGGGCCCATGCGCATCAGAAGTTTCCTGCCCCAGGACTCTTCCTGTAGCGCTTCGTCTGCAAAGTGCAGTCGGCCTTCGTAGGGCGTCACCGTGAAGGGGAGGTCGACCTCCGGCGTCGCAAGCAGGTGGTCCACGACGTCGATCAGGCGGTCGTTGAAGTGCGGCTCGTTCTCGCCGAGTTCATCCCAGGCCTTCTGAAAGAGCGGGTAGTAGCGGCCATAGAGAGCCGCGGCCTGTTCGGGCGGGACGGACTCCAGGGTGTTGATCAGCGTGGCGTAGCGCTCGGCATTGGCTGCCGCCCAGTGCAGGGTGTCGCCGTCGTGGCGTTCGTCGGTAATCGGTTCGGAGTCCAGCGGCCTGATCGGCCAGCTCTTCAGCGCCGGGGCGGCGCCGTCGAGGCTGTTGACGATGGCGACCGCCCGCGAAATGACGAACTCGGGCTTGATCCATTGCTCGACGAAGTCGCTGCCGACCAGGCCGGACAGGGCATCTTGCGCCGTCTGGTCGCTTTCGCCCAGGTCGGGGAGGGGCGGCCGCGTTGGCGGCTCATCCGCCGATTGTTCCTGCTGCGCCCCGGTTTCGTCCTCTGTCGGCTCCTCGACCACCCGATCCGGCTGCGGCTCGGGCTCCGGCAGGGGATAGCGCGGCTCGGGTTGTTCGGGCTCGGCCGGGATCTCCGCATCCGGTTCCGGCCGCAGTTGCGCCTGCCGTTTCTGTTCCAACCACCAAAGGCCCGCCACCAGGGACAGGACCACGAGCGCACTGATGAACCACCGCATAACGATCAATCCCGTGATTTCCTCTGCTTGAGACCTTCGCTCGGCGGGGAGGTTCGTCCGCATGGATGGTTGGCGGTACCCGCAAAGCGGGTTGAAGCGAACCGGGTCTATACCTTGCTCATTCGTGGCCGTTGAGGGAATCTCGGAAATACCGGAGATCATTCGTCCCGGCGGTCGGCGGTACCACGCCGGGCTACCTGTTCTTCGCCTTGGCGAAGGCTTCGGCCAGCGCGCCGCCGGCTTGCTGGGAGACTTTCCTGTCGGGTTTTCTGGCGGAAGGGCGCTTTCGTTCTGACGGCTTGTGCTCGCGTTTCGCAGCCGCACCCGCCTCGTCGGGCAGCGGATCGTCCAGTCGCAGGCTCAGCGCGATGCGCTTGCGGTCGAGATCGACGCTCATGACCTTGACCTTCACGACGTCGCCGGCCCTGACCACCGTGCGCGGGTCCTGGACGAACTGGTCGCTCATGGCGCTGATGTGCACCAGCCCGTCCTGGTGCACGCCCAGATCGACGAAGGCGCCGAAGGCGGCCACGTTGCTGACCGTGCCCTCCAGCATCATGCCCGCCCTGAGGTCCTTGATGGTATCCACGCCTTCGGTGAACTTCGCGGTCTTGAACGCCGGTCGTGGGTCACGGCCGGGCTTTTCGAGTTCCTTGAGAATGTCCTGCACCGTGGGTAGGCCGAAGCGCTCGTCGGTGAAGTCCTTGGCGTTGAGCGATCGGAGCGTTTTCGTATCCCCGATGATCTCGGTGACGGGCTTTGCGAGCCTCTCGAGGATGCGCTTGACCACCGGGTAGGCTTCCGGGTGTACGGCCGAGGCGTCGAGGGGGTCGTCGCCGTCGGCGATGCGCAGAAAGCCGGCGGCCTGCTCGAAGCCCTTGGCACCCAGGCGCGGCACCTTGAGCAGATCCTTGCGCCGACGGAAGGGGCCGTTGTCGTCGCGGTGGGTGACGATGTTCTGGGCGACCGTTGAACTGAGACCCGCGACCCGCGCGAGCAGCGCGCTGGAGGCGGTGTTGACGTGCACGCCCACGGCGTTGACGCAGTCCTCCACGCGGGCGTCGAGCGCCCGGGCCAGCTTGTACTGGTCGACGTCGTGCTGGTACTGGCCCACGCCAATCGCCCTGGGCTCGATCTTGACCAGCTCGGCCAGCGGATCCTGCAGGCGGCGGGCGATGGAGACGGCCCCGCGCAGGCTGACATCCAGGTTTGGAAATTCCTTCGCCGCCAATTCGGAGGCCGAGTAGACCGAGGCGCCGGCCTCGCTGACCACCAGCTTCTGGATGCCGCGCAGCCCGAGTTGCTTGAGCGCATGGTCGACGAACTGGTCGAGCTCGCGCGAGGCCGTGCCGTTGCCGATGGCGATCAGGGCGACGTCGTGCTTGCGGCAGAGGCTGCCCAGGGTATCGAGCGCATCCTCGACGCGCTTTTGCGGTGGTAGCGGGTAGATCGTGGCGGTGTCGAGCAGTTTGCCGGTGCCGTCGATGACGACCGCCTTGGTGCCGGTGCGAAGGCCCGGATCCAGGCCCATCACCGTGCGCGCGCCTGCGGGCGCGGCCAGCATCAGGTCGCCCAGGTTGTTGCCGAAGATGCGAATGGCCTCCGCCTCGGCGCGCTCGCGCGCGGCGACCATCAGCTCCACCTGCAGGTTCATCTGCACGCGTGCCATCCAGGCCAGACGGGCACCCGCCGCCAGCCAGCAGTCGGCGGACCGGCCGCGATCGGCGATACCCAGGAAATGCGCCACGCGGCCGATGGCGTGCTCGTGACCGGCCTCGGAATCGCTGCCGGGTTCGAGCTCCAGCTTGAG
>CAZSGS010000230.1:4186-4568 GCA_964606365.1 uncultured Wenzhouxiangella sp.
TTGAGCACGCCCTCGTTGCGGCCCCTGAGCATGGCCAGCACGCGGTGGGAGGGCGCTTTCTTCAGCGGCTCGGCGTACTCGAAGTAGTCGCGGTACTTCGCACCCTCGGATTCCTTGCCGTCGATCACGCGCGCGACCAGCCGCGCGCAGTCGCCGTACCACTCGCGCAGCTCGCCGAGCAGGTCGGCGTGCTCGCCGGCGCGCTCGATCAGGATCTGGCGGGCGCCGTCCAGTGCGGCGTCGGCGTCGTTGACCTTGTGCTCGCTGCTGACATAGTCGGCTGCAACGGCCTGCGGGTCTCGCACCGGATCGTCAAGCAGCGCGTCGAGCAGCGGTTCCAGGCCGGCTTCGCGGGCGATCTGGGCCCGGGTGCGGCGCTTGG
>CAZSGS010000231.1:0-4567 GCA_964606365.1 uncultured Wenzhouxiangella sp.
ACCGTTTCGGCATGCTGAAGGACCGCTTCGGTGTCGACTGGATGGTCAGCGTGCTGCGCGAGGAGCAGGGCTGTAGCGAATGACCGTGCTGCGGTCGACATCGTTCGAGGCTCGCCTCGAGGCGATCTACCGGAGCGACTCGCGGCGCGTACTCGCTACGCTGATCCGGTTGCTCGGCGACTTCGAGCTGGCCGAGGAAGCGATGCAGGAGGCCTTCGCCGCAGCCACCCGGCAGTGGCGCGAGGACGGCGTGCCCGACAATCCGCGCGCCTGGCTGGTGTCGACCGCGCGGTTCAAGGCGATCGACCGCATGCGGCACAACTCGCGCTGGTCCGAGATCGCCGCCGAGCTGCGCGAGCAGGGCAGCGAAACGGGCGTCGACAGGGGCCCGGACAACGAAGCACAGGTGGTCGAGGACGATCTGCTGCGCCTGATCTTCACCTGCTGCCATCCCTCGCTCGCGCGTGAGGCGCAGATCGCCCTGACCCTGCGCGAGGTCTGCGGCCTGACCACCGAGGAGATCGCACGCGCCTTCCTGGTGGCCGTGCCCACCATGGCGCAACGCATCGTGCGGGCCAAGCACAAGATCCGCGATGCCGCCATTCCGTTCGAGGTGCCCGGGGCGAGTGAGCTCCCCGATCGCCTGGATGTGGTGCTGCACGTGGTTTATCTGGTGTTCAACGAAGGCTACGCCGCTTCCGATGGCGGAGCGCTCATCCGGCCGCGGCTGTGCGCCGAGGCGCTCAGGCTGGGGCGACTGTTGCTCAGGCTGTCGCCCTCGCCGGGGGTGATGGGCCTGCTCGGCCTGATGCTGGTGCACGACGCGCGGCGTGCCGGGCGCACCGACGCGGTGGGAGATCTCGTGCTCCTGGAGGACCAGGATCGATCGCTCTGGAACCACGAGCAGATCGCCGAGGGCGGCGCCCATATCGAGCGGGCCCTGCGCGCCGGGCCGGTTGGCACCTATGCGCTGCAGGGCGCGATCGCCGCGCTGCACGCCGAAGCGCCGTCCTGGGAGGAAACCGACTGGCCGCAGATCGTCGGGCTCTACGATGTGCTGGCGCGGGTCGAGCCCACGCCGGTGGTCGAACTCAACCGCGCAGCCGCCATTGCCATGCGCGACGGCCCGGCGGCGGGCCTGGCCCAGGTCGAGGCGATCATGGCGCGCGGTGGACTGGATAGTTTCTTTCCCGCCCACGCGGCGCGGGCCGAGTTACTGGCGAGGCTGGGACGCCGGGATTCGGCGCGCGCGGCGTGGGAGCGGGCGCTGGCGTTGACCGGGCAGGCCCCGCAGCAGCGCCTGGTCCGCCGCCGGCTGCGGGCGCTTCAGTCCTGATCGTCGAGTCTGGCTTCGAGTTCGGCGACGCGCTGTTCCAGCGCCTCGAGCCGCGCGGCGAGATCGTGGCCCGCACCGGCGCTCACCGCCTCGACCGGGTCTGCGTCCGGCCCGGCGTACTTTTCGGCGTCAACCGGCCCGCAAAGCAGGTGCATGTAGCGATCCTCGCGCTGGCCGGAACGGCGGGGTGCTTCTGTGTCAGGCGCTCGAGTGTGTAGGCGACGTCGTCGGCGTCGTCGAAGCGGTGGATGCGCTCGCTGCGGGTCAGCAGTTCATTGACGGTCTGGGGGCCGCGCAGCAGCAGCAGGGCGATCAGCGCCAGCTGCGCCTCGGTCAGCGCCAGGCCCTTCTCGGCGGTGTGCCGGTAGCGTTCGGCGCGCGCCGAGAAGTCGTGTCGCACCAGGCCCTTGCGTTCGAGTTCGCGCAGGGCCTGGCCGACGCGGCCGGGCTCGAGTTTCATCACCGGCTCGCGGCTGCTTTTCTGGTTGCAGGCCGTGGTGGTGGCGTTGAGCGTGAGCGGATAGGCGTCGGGCGTGGTCGACTCCTTCTCCACCAGGCAGCCGAGCACGCGCGCTTCGACCGCGCCGAGGCGGATGCCTTCGGCTTCTTCGTCCGCGCTCGAGTCCGGCGCGTTGTCCCGGGCCGCGTGGTCCTGTTCGTCGCTCAAAGCGCGTCTCCGATGCGTTCGACCGCGGTCTTGAGCGTATCGAGTCCGCAGGCGAAGGAAAGCCGCAGATGACCGGCCGTACCGAAGGCCGTACCCGGAACCGAGGCGACCAGCGCCTTGTCGAGCAGGCGCTCGGCGAGTTCGATGTCGTCGGCCAGGCCCAGCTTCTCGATCGCGCCGCTGAAATCGGCAAAGGCGTAGAAGGCGCCTTCACCCGGCTCGCAGCTCACCCCGGGCAGTTCGTTGAGCGCCGGAATCAGCCAGTCGTGGCGCTGCTTGAACGCCTTGCACATTTCGCCCACGCAGGCCTGGTCGCCGTTGAGCGCGGCGACGGCCGCGGCCTGGCTGACCGAGCTGGGGTTGGACGTGCTCTGGCCCTGTATCTTCTTCATTTCCTTGATTATTTCGGCCGGGCCGGCGGTATATCCGATGCGCCAGCCCGTCATGGCGTAGGCCTTGGAGACGCCGTTGACCACCAGGGTGCGGTCCTGCAGCGCCGGCACCACCTGGGCCAGGGTGGAAAACGGCTCGGCCGCCCACCAGATGTGCTCGTAGATGTCGTCGGTACAGATGACGATTCTCGGGTGATCCAGCAGCACTTCGCCGATGGCGGCCAGCTGCTCGCGCGTGTAGGCGCGGCCGCTGGGGTTGCTGGGCGAATTGAGCACCAGCAGCCGGGTCTGGTCGGTAATCGAGGCTTCGAGCTGGGCCGGCGTCACCAGGTAGTTGTTCTTCGCCGTCGTGTTGAGCGTCACCGGCGCGCCGCCGGCCAGGCGGGCCATGTCCGGGTAGGAGACCCAGTACGGGGCCGGGATCAGTACCTCGTCGCCTTCGCCGATCAGCGCCTGCATCAGGTTGTACAAGCTCTGCTTGGCGCCGGTGGAGGCCAGGATCTGGTTGGGCTCGTAGCTCAGTTCATTGTCGCGCTGGAATTTCGAGATCACGGCCTGCTTGAGCTCCGGCGTGCCGTCGACCGGCGTGTAGCGGGTCTGGCCGGCCTCGATCGCTTCGGCCGCCGCCTTGCGAATATGGGCGGGCGTGTCGAAATCGGGTTCGCCCATACTCAGCGAAATGACGTCCTTGCCGGCCGCCTTGAGCTCGCCGGCCTTGGCCGCCATGGCGATGGTGGCCGACGGCTTGACCTGGCTGACGCGCGATGCAAATCGGAATGTCACGATACAACTCCCTACTGGATTCGTGTGAGGCGGCCGGTCACGGCCGCGAACGAGTGAACCATTATAATCGTCCTGCGATGTTGATGAGCGATACCGGCCAATGAGCAAGCGTTTCCGCATGGCATCGAGCTATGCCCCGGCCGGCGACCAGCCGGCTGCCATCGATGCCCTGGTCAAGGGTCTCGAGGCCCGGCAATCGCACCAGACCCTGCTCGGGGTGACCGGTTCGGGCAAGACCTTCACCATGGCCAACGTGATCGAGCGCGTGCAGCGCCCGGCCCTGGTGATGGCGCCCAACAAGACCCTGGCCGCCCAGCTCTACGGCGAGTTCAAGGCCTTCTTTCCCGACAACGCCGTCGAGTACTTCGTCAGCTACTACGACTACTATCAGCCCGAGGCCTACGTGCCGTCGTCGGATACCTTCATCGAGAAGGACGCCTCGATCAACGAACATATCGAGCAGATGCGCCTGTCGGCGACCAAGGCCCTGCTCGAGCGGCCGGATTCGCTGATCGTCGCGACGGTCTCCTCGATCTACGGCCTGGGCGATCCCAGCTCCTTTCTGAAGATGACCCTGCCGCTGAAGGTGGGCGAGCGCATGCCCCAGCGCGAGATCCTGCGCCGCCTGGCCGAGATGCAGTACTCGCGCAACGACTTCGAGCTTCGGCGCGGCACCTACCGCGTGCGCGGCGAGGTGATCGACATGTTTCCGGGCGACTCGGAAATCGAGGCGGTTCGCGTCGAACTGTTCGACGACGAGATCGAGCGCGTGAGCTTTTTCGACCCGCTCACGGGCGAAGTCCGCGAGAAGGTTGACGAGCTGACGATTTTTCCCAAGACGCACTACGTCACGCCCCGCCAGGTCGTGCTCGATGCCGTCGAGGCGATCAAGGCCGAACTCAGGGAACGGCTGGAGCATCTCGAGCGCTCCGGCAAGCTGCTGGAGGCACAGCGACTCAGGCAACGCACGGAATTCGATATCGAGATGATGCTCGAACTCGGTTATTGCCAGGGCATCGAGAACTACTCGCGACACCTGACCGGCCGCCAGCCCGGCGAGCCGCCGCCGACCCTGTTCGACTACCTGCCCAAGGACTCGATCCTGATCGTCGACGAGTCGCACGTCACCATCCCGCAGATCGGCGGCATGTACCGCGGCGATCGGGCCAGAAAGGAAACCCTGGTCGAGTACGGCTTCCGCCTGCCCTCGGCGATGGACAACCGGCCGCTGACCTTCGAGGAGTTCGAGGAACGTGCGCCGCAGATGGTGCTCGTCTCCGCGACGCCGCGTCAGTGGGAGTTCGATCACTCGCAGACCGTCGCCGAGCAGGTCGTGCGACCGACCGGCCTGGTCGACCCCGAGGTGGAAGTCCGGCCGGTCTCGACCCA
>CAZSGS010000232.1:0-4561 GCA_964606365.1 uncultured Wenzhouxiangella sp.
TGATGTTCTCGTTGTAGCGCTTCATCCAGAACAGCGCCCAGGTGGCGCTGTCGCCGGTGTTGAAGTGGGCCCCTGCTGCGCGGTTGTTCTCGAACACGCCGTGGCGCACTCGGTAGGCGCTTGTGAACACGCCGTTGTCGCCGCTCACGTGGTTGTTGACGACCGCGACGTTGTCCCGGTAGGCGTCCGGGTCGGTGAACATGATGATCGAGGAGTTGCCGAGGCCGACATTGCTGGCATTGCCCTGGAACCGGCTGAAGTGAACATCGTGCAGGGTCAGGCGATCGGTGCCGCTCCAGGCGGTCATCATGTGGATGGGCTCGCCTTCGTCCTGGTAGAAATCGGCGCGGTGGCGGTGTTCCAGGTTGCCCATGTAGAAGTCGCCATGGTCGATGACGAGGTTGCCTTCGTAAGCTTCCAGAACGGCCGCGCGGTCCGGCCAGCCCAGCCAGACCGCCGGTGCGGGCATGTCGTCGCCGCTGCCGGCGGCGATGCGCAGGTTGCCGTTGGAGCGGTTGCCGTCCATGGCGACCGTGCCGGCCAGGTAGACGCGGTGGTCGTCGAACTGCTCGCCCCCGTCGTGGATGCGCTGGATGGTGCGAATCGGCGCCGCGACCGAGCCGTCGTTGCTGTCGTTCCCGTTGTCGCCGTCGACGAACAGCCAGCCCTCGGTGCCCACCGTGAGCGATATCGGCACATCGACCGTGTCGAGGTCCTGGTCGGTCACGCGCAGCAGGATGTCGTATTGTCCGGTTTGGGGGTCGTCCCACCACAACCGGCCGTACTCATCGGTGACGCGGTGGACGATGAAGCCTTTGTCGCGCTCGCGCGCGAGTTCGCCGCCGATGGTCAGGCCATTCGCGCCGCCATCGTCGACGATTTCGTAGCGAAACGGCCAGGCGCCGCCCTGGACGACAATGGGGATCTCCCAGCGCACGCCCGGGTGCGCGTTCTTGCCGATGGCCCAGTCGGCGGATTCGGCGTCGCGGGGATGGACCAGGTGCATCGGCATTCGGGCGGCGCTCCGGTAGCCCGCCGGGAGGCGCCAGTCGGCGAGGTCTTCGCCGGCCGATGCCGGAGACGGAAGCAGCATCAGGAGAATGAAGGCGATCGACAGGGATGAAAGCGCGATGGCACCGGCGGATCGGATCATGGTCGGGGCTCCGTTCTTCGAGTTGGCCCCCTTGGTCGATTGCTGCGTTTCCGCCTGGACGGGTTGAAAAGCGCCGGTCCGGCGCGCCTCCCGATCGATGGTCTGCCTGCCAGCCCCCGCCGCGGCCCCGCCCCGAGGGCGAGCTGTCCTGAATGTTCGCCTCGCGCGATCCGTATTTCAAGCCCGAGGGGCGTGAGAAGTCGGGCAAGCGATGCGGTTCGGTCCCTTTACAGTGCGGGCGGGGTTCGTGATATCATTTTGAGCTGTCCTGGTCGGTTGGCTTGCGAAGCGGTTTGACGCCGGGCGGGATGCGATTTTTGAGGATCAGGCTTGCATTGAATGGCGGTCGATCCTATAATTGCGAATTCGATTGCGGGGTGGAGCAGTCTGGCAGCTCGTCGGGCTCATAACCCGAAGGTCGCAGGTTCGAATCCTGCCCCCGCTACCAGGTTTTTGGAGATGAAAAAAGCCCCTGGTCAAAGGGGCTTTTTTTGTTACAGGGCCGGAGTCTCAGTCGTGGCAGTGAGCGACAAGTTGCAAGCGTTGCTGGCACCGCTGGTCGAGGATCTCGGGTACGAGTTCGTCGGCATCGAGTACCAGTCCAACCCCAAGAACCGGCTGATCCGGCTCTACATCGATCGGCCGGAGACCGGTATCGGTATTGAAGACTGCGAGCGCGTAAGCCGGGAGGTCTCGGCGCTGCTCGACGTCGAGGACCCGGTCAGCGGCCAGTACACACTGGAAGTCTCTTCTCCCGGTATCGAGCGGCCGCTGTTTACCGGCGCGCATTTCGCGCGCTTCGTCGGCGAGGTGGCGAAAGTCATGCTGGCCGTACCCATGGACGGGCGCCGCAAGTTCAAGGGGCTGATCGTCGATGCCGACGAGGAACAGGTGGTTCTGGAAGTTGACGGTGAGCGCTTCACGCTGACCGTCGCGGACATCCAGCGCGCCAACCTGGCGCCCGACGTGGACGCCCTGCTGGCGGAGAAGCGACATTAGGAACGGATTCTTATGACTTATTGCGGAACTGGGCAATCATGAGCAAGGGTAAGGAAATCCTGCAGGTGGTCGAGGCCGTCTCGAACGAGAAGGGCCTGCCGCACGATACGATTTTCGAGGCAATCGAAGCCGCGCTGGCATCGGCTGCCCGGCGCCGTCACCCGGAAGACATCGATGTGCGTGTGGCAATCGATCGCGACACGGGGGACTACGAGGCATTTCGTCGCTGGGAAGTGATTTCCGACGACGAAGAAGAGGCCGAACTGGAGTCGGAAGACCGGCAGATCCGCCTGGCGGAAGCGAGAAAGTACGATGACAGCCTCGAGGTCGGCGACTTCATCGAAGAAGCGATGGAGCCGCCCGAGTTCGGCCGTATCGCCGCCCAGGCAGCGAAACAGGTCATCGTCCAGCGTGTTCGCCAGGCCGAACGGGCCCAGGTCGTCGAGGCTTTCGAGGAGCGCGTGGGTGAACTGGTCAGCGGCCAGATCAAGCGAATGGAGAAGGGCGGTATCATGCTCGATCTTGGCGAGAACGCCGAAGCCTTCATTCCCTCCCGCCACACCATTCCCGGCGAGACCGCGCGCATCAACGACCGCGTGCGCGGCTACCTCTACGAGGTTCGCCCGGAACTGCGTGGGCCGCAGCTGTTCGTCAGCCGCACGATGAACGAATTTCTCGTCGAGCTGTTCAACCTCGAAGTGCCCGAGATCGGCCAGAACCTTCTCGAGCTCAAGGGGGCGGCCCGTGATCCCGGTCGCCGCGCCAAGATCGCCGTGCATGCGCTTGATTCGCGCACCGATCCGATCGGCGCCTGCGTCGGGATGCGCGGTTCGCGCGTCCAGGCAGTCTCGAACGAACTCGCTGGCGAGCGTATCGATATCATTCTGTGGGACGAAAACCCGGCCCAGTTCGTGATCAATGCCATGGCGCCGGCCGAAGTCCACTCGATCGTGGTCGACGAGGACACCAACAGCATGGATATCGCCGTTGAAGAGGAGAACCTCTCGCAGGCGATCGGCCGCGGCGGCCAGAACGTGCGCCTGGCCTCGGAGCTGACCGGCTGGAACCTCAACGTCATGACCATCGAGGAAGCCGAGCAGAAGAGCGAGACCGAGGCGCGCACGGTCCTTGAGATGTTCAAGACCAAGCTCGACGTCGACGAGGAGGTCGCCGGCATCCTGGTGCAGGAAGGTTTCACCAATATCGAGGAAGTCGCCTACGTGCCCGAAAGCGAGCTGCTCGAGGTCGAGGAGTTCGACGAGAACGTCGTCTCGGAACTGCGTCAGCGTGCCCGCGATGCCTTGTTGACGCAGATGATCGCGTCCGAGGAACAGCTCGAGGAACACAAGCCGGAGCAGGATCTGCTTGATCTGGAAGGCATGACCGATACCATTGCCTACCGTATGGCCGAAAAGGGCATTCGTACGCGCGACGATCTGGCCGAGTGCGCGGTCGACGAGATCGAGGACATTCAGGATCTCGAACCGGAACTGGCCGCCGAGTTGATCATGGCGGCGCGCGCGCACTGGTTTGCCGAAGAATAAACGAGGTTCAAGGAATATACATGTCCCAGGTCACTGTTACACAACTCGCTGACGTTTTGGGCGTTGACGTCAAGCGCCTGATCACCCAGCTCAACGAGGCCGGCATCGAGGTCAGCGACCCCGATGCCGATGTGACCAATGAAGACAAGATCAAGCTGCTGACCTATCTCAGGTCGAGCCACGGCAAGGAAGAATCCGATGAAAGCACGCAGCCGCGCAAGGTCACGCTGACGCGCAAGAGCGTCAGCGAGCTGAAAGTGCCGACCGGTGGCGCGGGGCGGACGCGCGTGCGCGGTGCCGCGCCGTCGCGCACGGTCAACGTGGAAGTGCGCAAGCGGCGCACCTACGTCAAGCGCGGCGAGATTGCCGAACAGGAACAGTCCGATCCCGAACGCGCGGCCGCGGCCAAGGCCCTCGAGGAAGCGAAGCTTCAGCGCGAGGAAGCCGAACGCGCCGAACGCGAGGAGGCCGAGCGACGCCAGCGTGAGGAGCAGGAACAGGCCCGCCTGGAAGAAGAAGAGCGCAAGAAGCGCGAACTCGAGGAAGAGGAACGGCTCAAGGAAGAGGCGCGCCAGCGTGCCGAGGCCGAGGCCCTCAAGAAGGTCGAGGAGAAGGTCGCCCGCCAGGCCGCCCAGAAGGAAGCCGAGCGCAAGGCCTCCAAGGGCCAGGCCGACGCCAGCACGCGATACGGACGTGAAGAGCTGCATATCGCGCCGAAGTCCAAGCGACGCAAGCCCAAGCGCAAGGGCGGCGCCCGCGCGGCCCGGGTGGCCAGCAGTGCGAGTACCGAGCACGGTTTCCAGCGGCCGACCGCGCCGGTCAAGCGCGAGATCGAAGTGCCCGATACGATTACCGTCGGCGAGCT
>CAZSGS010000233.1:0-2263 GCA_964606365.1 uncultured Wenzhouxiangella sp.
AGTTAATAAGTGTGCGGAGCAAGCCAGCAGCTTGGAGAAGATACGGCGGCGCAGTTATTCAGCCTTGGTCTTGAGCCGATAAATCCAGTCCAGAGCCTCGCGCGGACTCAAGGTATCCGGATCGATCTCGGCCAGCAGTTCGCGCAATTCGTCGGGCGGGCCTTCCGATTTGACCGGCATGTTCTCGAACAGTCCCAGCTGCGGCGAGGCCGCGCGCGCGGCCTCGTTTTCCAGCCGGTTTAAATGTTTTCTGGCCTGGGTGATGACCGGCTTGGGTACGCCAGCCAGTTTGGCCACCTGGAGGCCGTAAGACTGGCTGGCCGGGCCTTCGCGCACCGAGTGCAGGAACACGATGCGCTCGCCGTGCTCGCGCGCTTGTAGGTGGACGTTGGCGATGCCCTCGTGGTCTTCGGCCAGGCGGGTCAGCTCGAAATAGTGGGTGGCGAACAGGGTCAGGGCGCGCAGCTTGAGCGCCAGCTCGGTGGCCACGGCCCAGGCCAGGGCCAGGCCGTCGAAGGTGGAGGTGCCGCGGCCGATCTCGTCCATCAGGACCAGCGATTGGCTGCTTGCGTTATGCAGGATGTTGGCGGTCTCGACCATCTCGACCATGAAGGTCGAGCGCCCCCGGGTCAGGTCGTCGCCGGCGCCGATGCGCGAGAAGATGCGATCAATCGGGCCGATGCGCACGTTGGCGGCCGGCACGAAGCTGCCGGCGTGGGCCAGGATCACGATGAGGGCGGCCTGGCGCATGTAGGTCGACTTGCCGCCCATGTTGGGGCCGGTGATGACCAGCATGCGCCGGTCGGGGTCGAGGCGGCAGTCGTTGGGTACGAAGGCTTCGTCCTGCACGCGCTCGACCACCGGGTGGCGGCCCTCGGCAATGTCGATGCCGGGCTGTTCGACCAGCTGCGGCGCGCTGAAACGCAGGGTTTCGGCGCGCTCGGCGAAAGTCACCAGCACGTCGAGCGCGGCCAGCCCCGCGGCGACGATCGCCAGGCGGCCGTGCTCGCCGGCCAGGCGCTCGACCAGTTCCTCGTACAGGGCCTTCTCGCGGGCCAGGGCGCGCTCGCGGGCGGAGAGCACCTTGTCCTCGAAGGCTTTCAATTCCTCGGTGATGTAGCGCTCGGCGTTCTTGAGCGTCTGGCGGCGGCTGTATTCGGTCGGTACTTTCTCGACATGCGATTTCCCGATCTCGATGTAGTAGCCGTGCACTCGGTTGAAGCCGACCTTGAGGGTCTGGATGCCGGTGCGCTCGCGTTCCTGGGTTTCGTAGCGGACCAGGAAGTCGCCGGCGTTCTGACTGAGGCCGCGCAGCTCGTCGAGTTCGGCGTCGTAGCCCTCGGCGATCACGCCGCCGTCGCGGATGACCATCGGCGGCTGCTCGACGACGGCCGAATCCAGCAGTTCAGACAGGTCGGGGCAGGGGGCCAGGTCATCGCGCAGCTCGTCGATCAGTGGCACCGCGACGCGCTCGAGGGTTTCGCCCAGCGCGGGCAGCCGGCCGAGGCCCTCCCGCAGGGTGGCCAGGTCGCGCGGTCGGGCCGTCTTGAGCGCGATCCGGGTCAGGACACGCTCGATATCGCCCAGGCCGGAGAGGTGCTCGTTGAAATCGGGGTGGGTGTGGGTCTCCAGCAGGGCGCCCACCGCCGCGTGGCGTGCCCCCAGGGCGGCGCGATCGCGCAGGGGGTGGGTCAGCCAGCGCTTGAGCTTGCGACTGCCCATGGGCGTGGCCGCGGTGTCCATCAGTCCGACCAGGGTGTGTTCGGTTCTGCCGTCGGGGTGGACGTCGATCTCCAGGTGGCGGCGGGTGGCGGCGTCGAGCACCAGGTGTTCGGCCGGGCGCACGGCGCGCATACCCGAAAGATGCGGTAGCTCGCCGGCGAGCATGTCGCGGGCGTAGCCGAGCAGCGCGCCGGCCGCGCCCACTGCCGGACCGCGGTCCTCGATGCCGAAACCCGACAGGTCCTGGACCCGGAACTGCCGGCACAGCTCGCGCTCGGCCGATTCGGCGTCGAAGGCCCAGGGCGGATGTTCGCGCACGGCGGCGCCCTCGCGGTCGATGGGCACGGCGGCGTCTTCGGGCAGCAGGATTTCGGCCGGCCGCAGACGTTCGAGTTCGGCGGTCAGCTCTGCCGCCGAAGCCAGCGCACAGCAGCGCAGCCGTCCGCCGGCCAGGTCGAGCCAGGCCAGGCCGAAACCGTGCTTGTCGGGCAGGATCGCCGCCAGCAGGCGTTCGGCGCGCTCCTCGAGCAGGGATTCCTCG
>CAZSGS010000233.1:2273-3901 GCA_964606365.1 uncultured Wenzhouxiangella sp.
TGCGCTCGACCGGCCCCTTGGCGGTGTCGGGATCGCCGATCTGCTCGCAGATCGCCACCGATTCGCCTTTCTTGAGCAACCGCGCGAGATAGCCGTCGACGCTGTGGTAGGGCACACCGGCCATCGGAATGGGCTCGCCGGCGGACTTGCCGCGTTGGGTCAGCGTGATGTCGAGCAGGCCGGCGGCGCGCCGGGCGTCGTCGTAGAACAACTCGTAGAAGTCGCCCATGCGGAAGAACAGCAGGATGTCGGGATAGTCCGCCTTGATCCGGAGGTACTGCTGCATCAGCGGCGTGTGTTGGGGGGTGGCGTCTGGCATCAGGATGGAATCGGCTTGGGATTTTGGCTGCGAGATATGGCGGTGCAAAAGGATTCAGGTTTCAGGCGGCATCATACCGGGATGGGGGGCGGCTTCGCCGCGCGGGCTTCGTGCGAGAGCGAAGACCGCGTAGGTCGGCGCCGCATCGCCGACGGACCACGTAGACGATCTCTACACACGTAGCTATGCAAGGACAGGCCGACAGGTCGTCCGTCGCGGATGCGACCGCGACCTACGCGGATTTCGATCCGACATCGCGGCGCAGCCGCCCCGCACGGATACCTGCGCCCGCCCTGAACCCTGCACCCTTCATTCAAGGCATTATAGGAGCCATGGTAATGCGACACGACGACGAAGCGCTCTCGATGCTGGCCAGTGCCCTGGCGGCTGAAATGAAGATGCTCGGCCGCCGGCTGGTGACGGCCGAATCCTGCACCGGGGGCTGGATCGCGAAGGTCTGCACCGACCTGCCGGGCAGTTCCGAGTGGTTCGAGTGCGGACTGGTGACCTATTCCAACCAGGCAAAGAGCGACCTGCTGGGCGTCAGGCCGGGCGAGATCCATCGTTTCGGCGCCGTCAGCGAGGAGGTCGCAGCGGCGATGGCCCGCGGCGCCATCGACAGCAGCCGGGCCGACGTGGCAATTTCGGTCTCCGGCATTGCCGGTCCGGCAGGCGGAACGCCCGACAAGCCGGTCGGAACCGTTTGCTTCGGCTGGGCGCTCCCCGATGATGTGGTGGAGACCGAGATGCACCGCTTCGACGGCGAACGCGAGCAGGTCCGCCGCGCCAGCGTGGCCAGGTCCCTGGAAGGTCTGCTCGAGCGGCTCGCCGGTTGACCTGTGGTGTGGCGGGAGCCCGGTTCAGAGCCCGCGTAGGTTGCGGTCGCATCCGCGACGGACGAGGTTTCAATCTTGAACACATGTAGCGAGGCGTGAACAGGTCTGAAAGGTCGTCCGTCGGGGACGCGGCCCCAACCTACGCAGGCTTCGATAAAGCAACGCGGCGCAGCCGCCCCGCACCGACATCGGCGCCCGCCCTGACTCCTGACTCCTGAACCCCGATGAACGAACCCACCCGCCGCCTGTTCTTCGCCCTGTGGCCTGACGAGCGCGTTCGACGCGGCATCATCGAACGGCGCGAACTGCTCGAACCGGTCAGCCGCAAGCGGGTACCCGACCACAATCTGCACCTGACCCTGCTGTTTCTCGGCGATCAGCCGGTGCAGCGATTGGACGAGTTCGAGGCAGCAGCCGGCGCAGTGGCCGGAACCTGCTGTGAACTGCGGCTGGAGCGATTCGGCTGGTTTCCG
>CAZSGS010000233.1:3911-4561 GCA_964606365.1 uncultured Wenzhouxiangella sp.
TGCTGTGGCTGGGTGGCACGGCGCCGGCCGCGATGCAGCGCTTCCAGTCTGAACTGCAGCGGCAGATCGGGCAACTGGGCGTGGCCCTGGATGGGCGGCCTTTCCGGCCCCACGTGACCCTTTTTCGCAAGGTCGGGCGCCGGCCGGATCTGCCCGAACCGCCGCCGCTGGCCTGGCCCGTGCGCGATTTCGCCCTGATCGAGTCGATTCCCGGTCGCCCTTATCAGGTTTTGAGAACGTGGTGCTTAGAATCCTCGCCCAAGACGTAGGAATCGATCGCTACCGGGCGTAGGAAATCTTCGCGAGCCGGTCGATCGACCTTGGATCGCCACGGCGCTGTGAGATAATCGTGCCCGATCGCGGCACCCATCGAACGAATCGAGAAGAGAGGAAATCCATCGTGGACGACAATCACAAGCGAGCACTGGCCGCGGCACTGGGCCAGATCGAGAAGCAGTACGGCAAGGGCGCGATCATGCGCATGGGCGACGACGCCGGGCGCAAGGACGTCCCGGTGGTGTCGACCGGGTCGCTGGCGCTGGATGTCGCGCTGGGTGTCGGTGGCCTTCCGCGCGGGCGCGTCATCGAGATCTACGGGCCGGAGTCGTCGGGTAAGACGACGCTGACCTTGCACGCCGTGGCCGAGGCGC
>CAZSGS010000234.1:0-4549 GCA_964606365.1 uncultured Wenzhouxiangella sp.
CAAGTCAAACCTTCAGGCCGGTGATTCGTTCGAGGGTCAGGCCTGGAACTACCGAAAGGACGGCACGCCTTACCTGGTGGAATGGACGATCACACGCTTGCGTCATGACGGCCAGGGCATCGACTATTTCTTTTCAGTTCAGCGCGACATCACCGGACTGTCTCCAGGCGACGAGCCGCTGGACGGCCGAACCCGACGCTTGAATGCACTCCTGAACTCGGCTGGTTCCAATCATGATCCGATAACCGGCGCCCTGAACCATCGGGGCATGCTGCTGCGGGTCCAGCGCCTCATTGATGCGGCTGCAGCTGAGAATTCTGTAACCGGCCTAGTGTCGTTGCAGTTCCGACGCCTGGACCGCGTCGACCAGGCCTTCGGCGTCGAGGCCGTCAACCAGCACTTGAACGATATCGGTAAGCGCCTCGAGAATCGACTCGAAGCAAGCGAATCGCTCGCACGTTCTCATGAGCACACTTTCGCCATCGTTATCCCTGTGGAAGGAGACGCGGCCAGCGACCCTGACGGGCACCTGATGGCACGAGCGCGCACGCTCATCGCCGCTGTCACGGAAAAGCCCTTCGAGGTTGCCGACGAATCTCTGCAGGTCGAGGTTAGCGCGGGCATCGCGCGGGCGCCGACCGACAGCCACCACGCGCGGGAACTCGCGCTCCTCGCAGAAGAGCTCGCCCAGGGAGCAAGCAATGTGGATGCGGACCCCATACGTTGGGCGGATCACAGCATCAAGGAGACGCAGCGACAGGAGATCACGCTCGAGGGCAACCTGCAGCGCGCTGTCACCGAGAAGCTCCTTGTCCTTTTCTATCAACCCATACTGGATCTGGATAGTGACGAGGTGGTAGGGGCCGAAGCCTTGCTTCGTTGGCCTCAGCCCGACGGTCAGCCTGAAATCGGGCCCGATCGCTTCATTCCCCTGGCCGACGAGTTGGGGCTCATGGGTGAGCTTGGCACACAAGTATTCGAAGATGCCTGTCTTCAACTGAAGCGCTGGCAGGAACTGCCGGGTAATGCAACGTTCTGGGTGTCGGTCAACGTTGCGCCTACCCAACTCCATGATCCGGGACTGACTGACCGTTTCGTCGCCATCACGCAGACCATGGGCGTGTCGCCAGCCTGCATCAAGCTCGAAATAACAGAGGGTGCGCTGGAACAAGATCTGCACCATGTCAGCCATGTCATAGATGAGCTCGCGGATGCGGGCTTCTCCCTCGCCCTGGACGACTTCGGCACCGGTTATTCGTCGCTCGGGCGACTGCTCGATATGCCTTTCAAGCTCATCAAGGTGGATAAAGTTTTCGTCTGGCAGTCGCCCGACGGGCGCGGGGCGGGAGTCGTGGGAAGCCTGTCGCATCTGAGTCGTCACCTCCACATCGACGCCCTCGGCGAGGGCGTTGAGACCGCGGCCCAGGAGACCTTCCTACGAGATTGCGAATACCGCTATGCCCAAGGGTACTACTACGCCAAACCGATGCCGGCAAACGAATTCGAGACTTGGATGGGATGGCCGGAGAGCTAGGAGAGCTAAACCAGGACGCCCACGATCTGTACCTGAGGGTCTATGGAGCGTCGCCAGCCATCCTGGCGAGTGGATGCGCGCGTGCAGGAGACCGAGAGCCACTACTATCGTGCGATCGGCTCCGCCGAGGCCCTGATGCTCAAGTAGGCCGATCTGGGCCAACAGCATAGGCAATGGAGCAGTTGCGGTTTGAGCGGCAGCGCAATAGGCGTGTGCGGAATGCCGTCATGCGTTGATGAAAGGGGTTTCCCGAGAGTTCGCGCTCAAGAAGCTACGGGAACAGCAGATACCCTGGTCGCGTCCTCCTGACCAAGACTTCGCACGGAGCCAGCAGCGCCGGGCGCCCGCCCATGGGTGAATTCGGCCCAAGACCCTCGATCCAGCACCTTGCGGGCGATATCGCGCCCCACTGGCCTCAATCTAAGAAAAGTCCGAGATGCCATCGGCTGAGGAAAGGGCCATCCGGTCAGAAATTTCGTGGGCGTCCTGGTTTTGCTCTGGCTTTGTACGGTGGCAGGGTTCACCCCCCGATTTCGACTATATTGGAAGACCCATAGCGATCAGGGAAAGTGGCCCGTGACCAAGCTATCCAGAATTCCACGCTGCCTGTATGTCCTGGCATTGGCCGGTCTGGCCAGTCAGGGGGCGGTGGCGGCCGTCATCCATGTCGGCGCGGCCGGCACTTGCGACGCCGGCTCGCTCACGCAGGCCGTGAACCAGGCCGCGGCAACGTCCGAAGCCGACGAGATCAGGCTCAACTACGGTGAGGGAACGCTCTACGACGGCACGGCCCTGGTCTTGACCGATTTCGGCTCCGGCGCCAAGGGCGCCCTGACCTTCGCGGGCGGCTTCAGTAGCTGCAGCGATACGACCCCCGGGGCCACGCCGGTCGCCATCCGCGGCACCCTCGGCAGTCCGGTGATGACGGTCAATACCTCCGGCGCCAGCTCGGTCGTCGTTCTGCGCAATGTCGAGCTGCGCAACTCCGGCGCGCACGGCCTGGTCATCTCCGGCAATTCCACCGTGACGATGAACAATGCCGACATCCTTTTCAACCTGAACTCGGGCGTTCGGATCACGGGCGCGCAGGCGTGGCTCGATATGATCAACTTCAGCCAGATCACCGACAATTCGACCAGCGGGTTTGGCGGCGGCATCCATTGCCAGGGTGCGGTCGTGAACCTCATCGCCGGCAGGATCAGCGACAACTCGGCCTCTTCCGGTGGCGGCGGCGGTGTTTACGCCAGCGACTGCGCGATGGAAGTCCGACAGGCCGGGTTCATTTCCGGCAATACGGCCATCGACGGCGGCGGCATCTATGCCGACCAGGGTGCTGCCATCACGGTCATGGGTGCGGCCGATGGCCGCCCGGCCATCAACACCAACGTGGCTACCGACGACGGCGGCGCCATTTACGCCAAGAATCCCGGCACGTCGGTCGTCGTGACCAACGGCCGCTTCGACGGCAACGAGGCGGTCAGCCGCGGCGGTGCCCTGTTCATCAGCGAAGAGGCACAGCTGATCATGAGCGCCGACGAACCGCATTGCCGTTTGCCCACGGCCCATCCCAGCGTGCCCGCCCGTTGTTCGACCATGCTGAACAACACGATGACTGCCGGCGGGCAGGGCGCGGCGCTCTACGCCGCCTCGGGCAGCACGAGCTATCTCGCCAACACCTATCTCGAAGACAATGAAGGCGAGTCGCTGATTCACGTCACCGATGCCGACACCGTGGTAAACCTGGAAGGGCTGGCCGTGTGGAACAACGCCGTCGATGTCCTGCAGGACATCGGCAACAACGCCTTCCTCAGTTCCGCCTTCATGTCCGGCGCCCACAATCAGTACGATGCCTCCGGTACGCCGACCGATGCCGATGTTCTGCAGCTCGGCGGCGCCACGGCCGAGATCCACGCCAGCGTCTACCAGGGCGGATCGTTCCTGGGCACCAGCGGGCTGTCCGGGCGATGTCTCATGGCGAGCATCTCGACGCCGCTGCTCGACGGCGTCGATCATTTCACGCTCAGTTCCGAGCCGGGCTTCAAGGATGCAGCCGGCGGGAACCTGCGCCTGGCGCCGGATTCTCCCGCGATCGACTATTGCGACGATGTCGCATTCTCGGGAATCTGGAACGACATCGACATGCAGGAGCGCGGCATCGACCACGCTTCCAACCCCGATGGCAGTCCCGGCGTGCCCGGCGGACTGTTCGATCTGGGCTTCGACGAAATCGTCGACGACATCTTCAGCGACCGCTTCCAATTCTGACCGCCCGGTTGCAGGGCGGTCGCTGAATCGTTTCCGCTTTCGCCGGCTTGGTTCCAGCCCGGTAGGTATGAGTTTCGATTACCGCTTTTCGAGACGGTACTCGAAGCCGCCCATTCTCGCGGTCATGGTGTCGCCTTCGCAGTCACGAGCAATCATTCCCACGTGGCATTGCATAGCGATCCTCAGGCACCTTTGCAGTGGACGGATCGGGAGATTGAAGAGCGTTGGCTGGCAGTGTTCCCAGCGTCCATCAGCAATCGTGACGATCCAGCCTGCGTGGAGCGGGCCACCCTCGCCCTCATCGGCAATCGGCAAAGCGCTTGGCCGTCGTTCCCAGGACCAATCGCTCAAACCCGTCGCTGGGCTCGATGTAGATACCCTCTCCGATCTCACAGAATCCAGCTACATTGAACTGGTCCGCTGGACCGGGGTTGAGGCCCACCCTTGCAAGCGCGGCAAGCCTTGGACCGCCGAGGAAGCGCCGCCCGAGGGTCTATGGAGCGTCGCCAACCACCCTCACGAGTGGATACGGCGCGTGCAAGGGACCGAAAGCCGCTACTACCGGGCGATCGGCTCGGCCGAGGCGTTAAGGAACCTCTGAACAACTCTGCGCGGGCGCGACGGGTCTTTGCGGGAGGCACGCACGACGGCTCCACTCCGGGGCTTTTTGCGCTTCGCGCAAGCCGCCCCTGCGCTCCCGCCTGTGCTGTTCCGGCTTCGGCGGTCGTGGTTTGGTTGTTCCAAATGAGT
>CAZSGS010000235.1:0-4531 GCA_964606365.1 uncultured Wenzhouxiangella sp.
CGCCGGTCGACGTGGTGCACGGCGATAAATTGCCCGTCCGGCGACCAGGCGTAGTCGCGATTGCGCCAGCCGTCGTCGCGCCCCACGCGCTCGGGATCACCGCCGTCGGCGGAAACGACGTAGATGTAGCCGTCCTTGTCGGCAACGGCGATGTGCTCGCCGTCGGGCGAGAAGCGGGGATCGTAGAAGCGCGTTTCATTGTCCGAGGTCAACGCCCGCGGCGCTTCGCTGCCGTCGGCGGGAACGATGTAGAGTTCTTCCTCGCCATCGGCATCGGAGACGAACACGATGCTCTTCCCGTCCGGCGACCAGTCGGCCTCGCGGTCGTGCGCGCTCGAACGGTTGGTCAGGTTGCGGGTCACGCCCTCGCCCACCGGCACATTGAAAAGATTTCCGCGCGCCTCGAACAGCACGCGCTTGCCGGTCGGACTCAGACGCGCCGACTGGATCTGGTCGGCCACGTCAACGACCTTCTCGCGTCGATTGATGCCGTCGTCGGGCACGGTGATTTCGATACCGGCATCGCTGCCGTCGCGCGTATCGAACACGCGCAGGCGTCCGCCCAGCTCGTAGACGATGCGACCGGCCGCATCCGCGCTGGCCCAGCGCACGTCGAGCCCGTCGTGGCTTGTCAGCTGCTCGGTCTCGCCGCTATCGGGGTTGACCCGGTAGAGGTTGAGGGTGCCGTCGCGGTCGGAGACGAAATAGCCCTGTCCGTCGATCCACATCGGATCGCGCTCGGTTCGCTCGTGATCGGTGATCTGGCGCGCCTCCTTGGCATCGAGATCGAACAGCCACAGGTCCTGCGCCCAGCCGCCTTCGTAGCGCTTCCATGTGCGGAAATCGCGGAACAGCGGCGAATAGAAGACCCGCTCGCCGTCGCCGGTGAATGTGCCGGCGCCGGAAACCGGCATCGGCAGCGCCTCCGGCAGACCGCCCCGTCGCGGCACGGTGAACAGCTGCGCCGTCGACGAGCCCCAGGCGTCGCGCTGCGAGCGAAAGAGCACGGCATCGCCGTCGGGGCTCCAGCCGTGGACCTGGTTGTCGTAGCCCCAGCGCGCCGGCAGCGGCCCGTTGGCCGGATACCAGGTCAACTGCTCCGGCTCGCCGCCCGATGAGGGCATCACGTAGACCTGCTCGTCGCCACCGTACTGGCCGGTGAACGCGATCCAGCGCCCGTCGGGCGAGAACTTCGGAAACAGTTCGAGGCCCGGGTGGGCCGTCAGGCGCCAGGCCGCGCCGCCGTCTAGCGGCGCCGACCACAGGTCACCGCCGTAGCTGAACACGACGCGCTCGCCGTGCACGTCGGGAAAGCGAAGCAGCCGGGTTTCGGCCTGCGTCGCGGCGCTGGCGAACAGCGCGACGGCGATCAGCGCAGCGCTCAGAAGGAATTTCCGCGGGCTTTCTGGGTTCAATGCAATGCTCCATACGGGTGGCAAGCTTCCGATGGTATATCAGGAACGCTTCCCGAACCCGTGACGAAAGTCATGGCCCTGAAGCCGGCGGCAGCCCGGCGTGAAATGCTCGTATCCTTCATGTATGATCTTGTCGCGACGTGAAACGCGCACTGTCGTTCGCGGCCAGCCACAGGGAGCAGGAACGGGGGCAGGCCGGCACCGACGAACCAGAACAGGCCGCGATTGATCGTCCACGATTCGCGCATCGTCGCAAAACTCACGACAAGCTGAAGAGACCCCGTTCATGTCAGATAGATCCGATCTGCGAGGCTCAACCTCGCCCGGCCTGCTCGTCCTCCCTTTCCTGCTCCTGACCCTGTGCCTGCCCGCGGCCGCCGAAGACGGCGACGCCTGGGTTCGCATCCATCACGCCGCCGACACGGCCGCGCTGCAGTCGACCCAGCTCGAGGGGCAGTTCGAGGACTACGGCAGCTTTCTCTGGGGCCGCACATCGCGCGAGGAGGCCGTGCGCCTCGCACAGCGCGGGCTGAGCCTGACCGTCAGCCGCAATCCCTTCGAGATCACCCTGGGCGGCGAGCGTTTCGACCCTGCCGAAGTGATCCATCAGCGCGACATCCAGGCCGCGAACCCCGACGGCGCTTTTCACCTGGTGCAGTTCGACGGCCCGATCCGCAGCCGCTGGCTGGCCGACCTTCGCGCCGTCGGCGTCGAGGTCGCGCAGCCCCTGCACCCCTTCAGCTACTACGTCTGGGCGACGCAGTCGCAGATGAACGCACTGCGCAGCCTCGACCGCGTGCGCGCAACGCTTCCCCTGCAGCCGGACTGGAAGGTGCAGCCGCACCTGCGCGAGTTCGACAGCGAGGTCCGGCCGACCATGGCACTGGCCAGCGCCCATGTCGATGAACGAACCCTGCAGGCCCAGCTCGGGCAGTTCGGCACGGTGCATCGAATCACCCCCCTGAATCGCCACTTCCGCGTCGTTCACATGGACCTCGCCGGCGACCTCTACAGCCGGCTGTCCGAACTCGGCACCATCTACACCGTGCAGTTCATTCAGCAGGATGCCGGCCCGCGTGGCGAGATGCCCAACCAGTCGATCGTCGGCGGCATCGACGGCGATACCATCCAGCCGGGCTACCTCGACTGGCTCGACGACCTCGGCCTCGACGGAACTGGAGTGACCGTGGGTATCGTCGACGGCGGCGTGCAGGAATCGCACCCCGACCTGACCGACAACATGGTGCCCTGCACCGGAACCGAAGGCAGCTGCACCGGTTCTTCGAGTTCGCACGGCACCCACGTGGCCGGCGCGGTCGGCGGCACGGGCATCTCCGGCGAGACCGACGGTAACGGTTTCCTGCGCGGCCAGGGCGTGGCGCCCGGCGCCAGCCTGGTCAACCAGGCCTACACCTCCTTCACCGGCTCCGGACCCGGCGGCATGGTGCCCGAGGGCATGCTCAGCATCTACAAGGATTCGGCCGAGAGCGGCGCGCTGCTGACCAACAATTCCTGGGGCCCCACCGGCTCGCCGCAGGGCTACGACATTCCGACCATGGAAATCGATTTCATTTCCCGCGACGCCCTGCCCGATGAACCCGGCTATCAGCCCGTGCTCGCGGTCTGGTCCGTGATGAACGGCAACGGCGATTCCAGCGGCAGCTGCTCACCCAGCTCGCTCGGCTCTCCCGACGAGGCCAAGAACCTGTTTGCCGTCGGCTCGACCGGGCTGCAGGGCAGCTCGGGAGACCAGGTGCCGATCAGCGATGTCTTCAGCGTTTCCAGCAACTCCGGCCACGGTCCGGCCTGCGACGGCCGCCGCCGGCCGGACATCGTCGCACCCGGCTGTTCGACCGACAGCACCGACACGGGCGATTCGTACAGCCTCAAGTGCGGCACTTCCATGGCCTCGCCTGTCGTTTCCGGCGCCATCGCGCTGTGGGCCGAAGACTACATCGGGCAGACCGGCAACGACCCCAGCCCGGCGCTGATGAAGGCCAACTTCATCGCCACCGCCCGCGACCTCGAGGGCGGCACCAACGCCGACGGCGACACCATGGGCCACCGTCCCGACCGCTTCCAGGGCTACGGTCGACTGGACCTCGACGCAACCATGAATCCCGCCGGCGGCGAGGTCTATCGGATGGACCAGGAAGAGGTGTTTACCGAAACCGGCCAGGAATGGGGCATGGCGCTCGCCGCCGCCGATCCCTCCGAACCGATCAAGGTGGTCCTGGCCTGGACCGACGCCCCCGGCCACGGCCAGGGCGGCACCACGCCGGCCTGGGTCAATGATCTCGATCTGCAGGTCGACGCGCTCGACGGCAACACCTACCTCGGCAACGTGGTCGGCGACGACGGCTGGTCCGATGCCGGCGGATCGCCCGACGGCATGAACAATACCGAGGCGGTCTGGCTGCAACCGGACCAGCACCAGGGCGGCATCGACCTGAGCGTGCTCGCCACCGATCTGGCCGGCGATGCGCTCGATCCCTGGGATCCGGGCGATCCCAGCCAGGACTTCGCCATCGCCTGCTACAACTGCATCGTGGGCGACCCGACCTTCTCGATTTCGGCGACGCCGGACGAACTGGAAGCCTGCGTTCCGGAGTCGGGCAGCAACGACTACGAGATTGCCGTGGACGTCGATGCCGTCGGCGACTACACCGGCACCGTCGACCTGGCGACCTCCGAACTGCCCGCGGGCTTCACCGGCGGCCTCGACCCGCAGAGCGTGAGCACCCCGGGCAGCTCCGAATGGAACCTCTCGATCACCAACGCGGCCAGCGCCGGCGATTACACGCTGAGCGTCGAAGGCGACGACGGCAGCGACATCCACGACACCGAAGTGTCGCTCACCCTCGACGAATACCTGGGCGACACCCCGCCGCTGGTCGAACCGTCCGACGGTGCGAGCGACACCTCGCTGACGCCGGCCTTCGGCTGGGACGGCCTGAGCGATATCGACGAATACCGCATCCAGATCGCGACCGACGACGGCTTCGGCGATATCGTGGTCGACGAGGCCGTGACAGAAACGACCGGCTTCACACCCGCTTCGGAACTGGCGCTGGGCACCGAATACTTCTGGCGCGTGCAGGGCAGCAATCTCTGCG
>CAZSGS010000236.1:0-4511 GCA_964606365.1 uncultured Wenzhouxiangella sp.
CGTACTGCAACAGGAAGATCACGCCCACCAGCGTTAACATCTGCGTGGTGGTGGCCAGCGACTCGGGCAGATCGAGCTCCGCGAAGCTGGGGATCTTGGTCTCGATGCGGCGACAGACCATGCCGACACTGTTGCGCTGGTAGAAGGCCGAAACGCGAAAGCGGGCGACGCCCTCGAGCGAGACGGCGAACTGACACTCGTGGGTCGAGTGGAATTCCTGGCGCTGATCGGAGGTCATGATCGAGTCGATGATGTCGTGCACCATCTCGTGGGTCAGCGCCTCGCGCGTGAGCGGCTTGATCTTGCCGTGCACCTTGATGCAGGGCGGCGCACCCACGGTCACGAACAGGTCGGAGCCCTTGGCGTCGTGCAGCTTGTGCAGCCAGTCCTGGATGGTGTTCATCGTGTCTCCTGCTGGTTGGTGCCGGCGCGGGCCGTGATCAGGCCAGGGCCGACTTGTTCTGGGCCTTGCGCATGGCTTCCTGCTTGTTGACCAGGCCGCGACGCACCAGATCGATCAGGCACTGGTCGAGCGTGGTCATGCCGGCGTTCTGGCCGGTCTGGATGGCCGAATACATCTGCGCGACCTTGTCTTCCCGGATCAGGTTCTTGATGGCGGACGTGGCGATCATGATCTCGTGCGCGGCCACCCGGCCGCCGCCGGTTTTCTTCAGCAGCGTCTGCGAGATCACCGCGCGCAAGGACTCCGACAGCATCGAGCGCACCACCGGCTTCTCGTCGCCGGGGAAGACGTCGATGATCCGGTCGATGGTCTTCGGCGCCGAAGACGTATGCAGCGTGGCGAAGACCACGTGACCGGTCTCGGCGGCGGTCAGGGCCAGGCGCACGGTTTCCATGTCGCGCAGCTCGCCGACGAGAATGATGTCGGGGTCTTCGCGCAGCGCCGAGCGCAGCGCCTGGTTGAATCCGTGGGTATCGCGGTGGACTTCGCGCTGGTTGATCAGGCAGCGCTGCGGCGTGTGGATGAATTCGATCGGATCCTCGATGGTGAGGATGTGGCCCGGCACGGTCTTGTTGAGGTAGTCCATCATCGCCGCGAGCGTGGTCGACTTGCCCGAACCGGTCGGGCCGGTGACCAGGATCAGGCCGCGAGGAACCTCGACGATATCCTTGAAGATGGCGGGCGCGTCGAGATCTTCCAGCGACCAGATATCGTTGGGAATGACACGAAAGACCGCGCCCATGCCGCGATGGTGGTGGAAGGCGTTGACACGGAAACGCGCCAGGCCCGGCACACTGTAGGAGAAGTCGACCTCCAGGTTGGCCTCGTAGTCGCGGCGCTGGTGGTCGTTCATGGTCGAGTAGATGAGCTCGGCCATTTCCTTGTTCTCGATCGCCGGCGTATTGATACGATGAACATCGCCGTCGACGCGAATCATCGGCGGCAGACCGGCGGAAATATGCAGGTCGGACGCCTTGTTCTTGACGGTGAATGCGAGTAGCTCGGTAATATCCATGGAAAACTCCCTGCCAAAGGCCCTGGGCCTGCCGGTCTCGAATGCGAATCGGCCCATCGCGCGGGCATCCCGCAGGCCGCGATCGAGCGCACCCGTCGATCTTAGCGTAACTCGGCCATGAATCAAATCGCACCGGGCTCCGCCGGCCAGCGCCTCGAGCAGACCCGCGAGCGCATCGCGACCGCCTGCCGGGCCGCCGACCGCCCCGTCGAATCGGTTCGGTTGCTGGCCGTCAGCAAGCGCAAGCCGGTCGAGGCGATCCGCGAACTGCACGCGCTGGGGCAGCGCGCCTTCGGCGAAAACTATGTCGACGAGGGCGTCGAAAAGATCGCCGCCCTCGAGGACCTGGACCTGCAGTGGCACTACATCGGGCCGATCCAGTCCAACAAGACCAGGCTGATCGCCGCGCACTTCGACTGGGTCGAGTCGGTCGACCGCGCCAAGATCGTCCGTCGGCTCAACGACCAGCGGCCCGACGACCTGCCCCCGCTGCGGGTACTCATCCAGGTCGACCTCGACGACGAGTCGCAGAAGGCCGGCTGCCGGCCCGACGAGATCGCCGACCTGGCCGACCGAATCGCCGGCTGCCAACGCCTGACGCTGCGCGGCCTGATGGCGATTCCGGCCCCGCGCCAGGCGGTAAACGAACAGCGTGCGGTGTTCGAACGCCTGCGCGAACTTTTCGATACTCTGCGGGAGCGCCACCCCGGGGTGGACACGATCTCGGCCGGCATGACCGGCGACCTCGAGGCCGCCATCGCCGAGGGCGCGACGCAGGTGCGGATCGGCACGGCACTGTTCGGGGCGCGGGATTGATTGGGGTTCGCTGGTTGGCTGGTTGGCGCGGATCGGATTGCGGGGCGGCTTCGCCGCGTTTTGCTCGGTGAAGTCCGGCAGGCTGGTTTCGCGACCTGGAGGTCGCTCCCACTTCGAGTGGGCCGTGGGAGGTGTCTCCAGACCCCGACAGTCTCCAAGAGCGGCACGGCCGTTCGCGGCGCAGCCGCCCCGCAAATCCTGCCGGTTGCCGAACCAGCCAACGGCCCCTCACTGGCACTCCCATCACGGCCGCCCCTACAATAGAACGCATGGCTAACTTCACGATTGCATTCATCGGCGGCGGCAACATGGGCCGCGCCCTCATGGCGGGGCTGATCGCCGGCGGCATGCCGGCCGGCAACATCCACGTGGCCGATCCCAGCGAAGAACAGCGTCGGTCCCTGGTCGACGATCTCGGCGTGACGGTCCACGACGACAACGCCGAGGCGGCCCGCGCGGCCGATGTGCTGGTCGTCGCCGTCAAGCCGCAGATCATGGACGAAGTACTCGCTTCGGTGGCGCGAGCCATCGACGGCGACACCCTGGTCATTTCCGTGGCCGCGGGCCTGCCGATCGAGCGCATCAGGAAGGGCCTGGGCGGCCACGACCGGATCGTGCGTGCCATGCCCAACACGCCGGCGCTCTACCAGGCGGGCATGACCGGGCTGGCGGCAGGCGACGGCGTGAACGACACCGACCGAAAGCGCGCGTCTGAAGTACTCGAAGCCGCCGGCGAGGTGGCGTGGGTGGAAGACGAGGCCCTGATGGACGTGGTGACCGCGCTGTCGGGCTCCGGCCCGGCCTATTTCTTTTCGCTGGTCGAGCAGCTCATCGCCGCCGGCACGCGCGCCGGGCTGCCGGAGGAGACCGCGGCCAGGCTGGCGCGCCAGACCGCCTACGGCGCCGGCACGATGATGGCCCGATCCGACGTTCCGGCCGGTGAGCTTCGCGCGCGCGTGACCTCGCCCGGCGGTACCACGGCCGCGGCGCTCGAGAGCCTGTCGGGCAATGACTTCGAGCGCATCATCGACGAAGCGGTCCGGGCCGCCGTCGAGCGCGGCCGCGAACTGGGAGCCGGCTGATGGGCTCGCCCAACCAGGCGTTCGCCTTCCTGATCGAGACGCTCTTCCAGCTCTACCTGGCCGCGTTGATGCTACGCGTCCTGCTGGAAGCCTTCCGCGCCGACTACTACAACCCGGTCTGTCAGGCCCTGATCAAGGTCACCGACCCGCTGGTCAAGCCGTTGTCGAAGATCCTGCCCCGCGTCGGATCGGTCAGCCTGGCCGGCATCGCCTGGCTGTATATCCTGGAGGTGCTGCTGCTGGTGATCCTCGCCGCCATCGGCGGCTGGGCCATGGGATGGTCGGTACTGTTGCTGCTGGCCGCATTGCGCCTGCTGCGCATGCTGCTGGTGCTCTACCTTGTGCTGATCATCGTCGGCGTGATCCTGTCGTGGGTCGGCCAGGGATTTCGCCACCCCATCGTGCCGCTGATCTACCAGCTCACCGAACCGGTGCTCGCCCCCATTCGCCGCATCCTCCCGCCCCTGGGCGGTTTCGACCTCTCGCCGCTTCTGGCCATTATCGCCATCCAGTTCCTGATCATCCTTTTGGGGGTATGACAAAGCTCGAACTTGGCGCCCCCCGAGCAGACGAGCAACAAGCCTCTCGCAATGGCGCAAAGGCGCAATGGACGCAAGGAACTGCAAATCAATGAAGCATGGAACTGGAGCGGCGCAACCTCAAGCACGCCTTGATCACCTTTCCAGCTTGTAGCCTTTCTTTGCGGCCTTTGCGCCTTTGCGCCTTTGCGAGAAACCGCCCACGCCAGAACTCAGCTGCACTGCCTGAGTTCGACTCCTGCTTGCCGCCCCGCCCGGCGCGGGAGTAGCATCGGGGCAACCCAACAAGAAAGGCGTAATGACATGATCCGACTGCTCGCCGGCACCATTACCTTCACTGCCGGGCTGCTGGCGTTGTTCAATCCGGCAGCAGCGCAGCAGTTCGAGGATATCGGCGACTACCGCGTGCACTACAGCGCCATGAACACGCGCATGCTGCCACCGGAAGTCGCCGGCGCCTACGATATCCAGCGTTCGGGCAATCGCGCCATGATCAACATCGCAGTTCTTCAAAAGACCGAGTCCGAGGGCGAAATGGCCACTCCGGTGCGTGCCGCCGTGAACGCCTCGGCGGTCAACCTGACGGGCCAGCGGCG
>CAZSGS010000237.1:0-4490 GCA_964606365.1 uncultured Wenzhouxiangella sp.
CGGATGATGTAGTGGGTCAGGGTGGTGCCGATGCGCATGCTTTATCCGGAGTTGATTTGCCTCGATCCAGCGCGACATTCTAGCGGAACTCCGACCGGCGGCCCACTAGCCCGCGCACGGTCATGTAGACTGTTTCCTCGTTGTGAGTCCGGCGGGATGGTGTTGCCATGCGCTCCCGGGCGGTGTCTGAATGATGAAACTGGAAATCGGTTGCGGGGGGCTGGCTGGGTGGCGACAAAGCGTCATTCCTCAGGCGGCATTCCTGCTGTTGCTGGTGTTCAGTCCCGCTCTGCAGGCCTACTCGGAAGTGCGTTTCGAGCACCTGTCGCTGGAGCACGGCCTGGCGCAATCGGCCGTGCAGGACATGGTCAGCGACGAGCTCGGCTACATGTGGTTCGGCACCCAGTACGGCCTGAGCCGCTACGACGGGTACGCGTTTCGCAATTTCCGACACGATCCGGAAGATCCCAATTCTCTGAGCAACAGCCGCATCAAGGTGCTGCTGCGCGGGTCCGACGGCACCATCTGGATCGGCACCCGCAATGGCCTCAATCGCCTTGATCCCGCGACCCTCGAGATCCGGCGAATCGCTTTCTCGGACGCCGATGGAAGCCGGGCGGCGAACGATCAGCCCGAGATTCAGAAGCTGGCCGAGGACGGCGACGGCAACCTTGTCGTGCAGACCAAGCAGGGCGTTGCCTACGTCGAGCGGACGACTGGCCGTTTCCAGCCCCTGCCGTTCGAACACCCGGTCCCGCGCGACGCTATCGGCGTACCGGTTACCGACCAGAACGGTCGTGTCTGGCTGTTCAATTCGCAAGGGCTCTGGCGTTTCGAACCCGAGGGTCCGTTGCTGCGGCACGTATTGAGGCATCCGCTTGAAGATCGTCAGGTTCGGCAACACTCCATCGTCAGCCTGCCTTCCGGGTTGCTCGCGCTGGGCGGGCGCGACGGCGTTTTGTTGTTCGACCCGGACGAGGAGACCGTCGTGGAGCGGGTTCGGCCAACGGATTTCGGGCATGCCGACGACTGGGTGCCGGCGCTTGCTACCGACCCTGCCGGCAACCTCTGGATGCTGACCCGAAGATCGCTGGTTCAGTACACGGTCGAGTCCGGCGAATGGAACCGTCGTCTGAGGCGCTGGTACCCGGACGTGGCGGATGACCACCTCGATTACGAGATCGAGCTGACAGCTGACCAGCAGGGCTTCGTCTGGATCGGGCTGCCGGAAGGCGTCGGCCTCTATTCCCCGGATAGCGAGAGCATTCGTCTCATGCGCCACGACCCGACGCAGCCGTCCTCGCTGACGGCCTCGCCCTGGTCGGCTCTGTACGACGTCTACGTCGACGATTTCGGAACCGTCTGGGTAGGCGGTGGGCTCGGTGGTCTGTCCCGCTTCTCTCCCCAGAGCGCGCGCTTCGAGCACGTCATCGATCCCTCGAGCAACGAGTACTTCGGCGTGGACAACGTGGTGCGCGCGGTTCTCGAGACCAGCCGTGACGACCGAGAGCTTTTGTGGACGGGCCTGACCTTCAGCGGTATTCGCGTGTGGCAGCGGGAGGACGGGAGCTACGACCGAGCGGTAGCCGAGCTGCACGCGCTCTCTGCGCCGCGGCAGCGCCTTCCGGATAATTCGGTCTGGGAACTGGCCGAGCATCCGGTCACCGGCGAGGTCTGGGTCGGCACCAGCGAAGGGATGGCGGTGGTGTCGGCCGATGACTTCGAGATTCAGGCTCGCCACCCCGTCGAACTCGATGGACGTTCGGCCCGGATCAAGGCCATGGTGTTCTCCGATGACGGGCGAACGCTCTGGGCCGCCGGGGGTCGGCGCTTGCTGACCTTCGAGATCGGTCCCGACGGGCGCGAACTTCGACTGGAGCATGCCGAGCCCATCACGCCGTCGGGCGCGGATGAACAGGAGCACGCCATTTTCGACATGATCCGGCTGCGCTCGGGTGAGCTCCTGGTCGGAAGCCGTCGGGGCGTCACTGTGTGGGACCCGGTCAGCGGCGAATTGACGCGCAATCACCCGGCCGGCCTGCCGGGCGAGCATCCGCGCAATTTCATTTTCGGACTGGCCCAGACGGCCGACGAGCGGATCTGGCTCGGCAGCGAGCAGGGCGGTCTGGCCCACGGCGCGCTCGACCAGGGCCGCTTCACGGACTGGCACTGGCACGACCGCAACAACGGCTTGCCGGACAATACCGTCTACGCCATCCTCCCGTCCGAACGCGGCCGGTTGTGGCTGAGCAGCAACCGGGGGCTGATCCGCTTCAATCCCCGCACGGGCGTATCGCGTCATTTTACGTTGGGCGATGGTCTCCAGGGCCTGGAGTTCAACAATACCGTAGCCTCGATCGGGCAAAGCGGCCATTTCTATTTCGGCGGCATCAACGGGGTCAACGTGTTTCACCCCGACGAGATTGAGCTGCACCCCGAGCCGCCGCGTGTCTACCTTCAGCGGGCCGAGGTCGACGGCGACAAGTTGCCCATCCGTGCCGGTGAGGTAACCACCCTGAATACCTCGCACGACCGCAACTCGTTGGTACTGGAATTCGTCGGCCTGCACTTCGTCGAGCCCGACCGCAATCGCTATGCCTATCGACTGGCCGGCGTCGACGAGGATTGGGTGGAGAGTGATTCGGTCAGGAGGATCCGCTACCCGGACCTGCCGCCGGGAGATTACCGGTTCATGGTCCGGGCCGCCAACAGCGACGGCGTCTGGTCCGAGCCCAGGGAGCTGCTGCGGGCTTCGGTGGCCTCGCCGCCCTGGCTGACCCCTTGGGCCTACTCGCTGTACGCCGGCGCCGCGGCCCTGTTGATCATCGGCGTCTTGTTGGTCGAGCGGCGGCGCCGGCGCAGGCTCGAGCAGGTCGTGGCCACGCGCACACGCGAACTGCGAGAGCAGAAGGACCTGGTCGACCGCCAGGCCGCCGAGCTGGCCGAGGTGCTCGACACGCGAACGACCCTGTTCGCCAATATTTCGCACGAGTTTCGAACCCCGCTGACCCTGGTCGAAGCCGGAATCGATCGGCTCGCGCGCAACCCCGACGACACCGGCGCCGTGATGTCGGCGCGGCGCTACCTCAGGCGGCTGCTGCGCCTGGTCGACCAGCTGCTCAATCTATCGCGCCTGCAGTCTTCCCGCGACTTGCCGCGACCCGATCCCTGGTCCATCGATCAGGTGATTGCGATGACCGTCGAGGCATTCCGGCCACTGGCCGAGCAGAAGGGCATCGAGCTCGAATTGTCGGTGGACGGCCGCTGGTCGACCCAGTGCCAGCAGGCCGACGTCGAGCGGATCCTGCTCAATCTCATCGGCAATGCGCTCAAGTACTGCCCGTCGGGCTCGCGCGTGGAAGTACGCGTCGGCGACGGCGACGGCGGTGTCCTCATTTCCGTCAGCGACAACGGTCCGGGCATCGAGGCGGGACAGAAGGATTTCATTTTCGAGCGTTTCAATCGTATGCCGGCCCATGAGCACGGCCGAATCGAGGGCGCCGGCATCGGGTTGACCCTGGTGCGCGAGGCCGCCCGCTCCAACGGCGGTCATGTCGAACTCGTCAGCGAGCCCGGCGAGGGTGCGGAGTTCCGGGTCTGGCTGCCGGCCTGGCGCGGGCACATGGAGGGCGCACCGGTCGATCAGCTGGCCGGTCAGCGACTCGAGCTGGAGTTGGAAACCCTGGCGCCCGAGAGCGACTTCGATGCTGAACCGGGGCGTGGCGATTCGGCAGGCGCGGGCCGTTTCGGAACGGCGCTGGTGGCCGAAGACAACCAGGACCTTCGCAAGCATCTGGCCGAGGCGCTGTCCGGCGACTGGCAGGTTCTGGAAGCCGGGGATGGCGCCGAGGCGCTGCAGATCGCCCGCGAGCGCCTGCCCGACGTGGTCGTCAGCGACATCATGATGCCGCGCCTCGACGGCCTGGAGCTGCTCAGGCGCCTGCGACAGGATGTGCGCACCAGCCACTTGCCGGTGCTGCTTCTGACGGCCCGACAGGATGATGCGACGCGCCTTCAGGGGTATACCCTGAGCGCGGATGACTTCCTCGCCAAGCCCTTCAACCCCGCCGAACTCAGGCTTCGCCTGCGCCGCATGATCGATATCCGGGCCCGCGTGCAGACGCGCCTGTGGCGACAGATGGAAATGTCAGGGCAGCGCCCCGAAGCGTCGCGCCCGCAGGCAGAGTCCGATCTGCCCGACCTGTCCGAACGGGACGAACAACTACTCGAGCGCGTGCGCGGCTGGCTCGAGGCCAATTTCGACGACCCCGAGGCCGGCGTGGCGGAATTGGCCGAGTTCGTTGCCGTGGAGCAGCGCACCCTGCAGCGCAAGCTCAAGGCGCTGACCGGCCGCACCCCGGCGGCGCATCTGCAGAGCTATCGTCTCGAATGCGCGCGGCGGCTGCTGGTCGAGACGAGCCGGTCGATCCAGGACATTGCCTACAGCTGCGGCTTTTCCAGTCCGCAATACTTCTCGCGCGTGTTTACCC
>CAZSGS010000238.1:0-4489 GCA_964606365.1 uncultured Wenzhouxiangella sp.
GCAAGGTCACCACCGCCGTAAAGTTTTCGGCCCGCTGATCAATCGACACGATCTGATCCAACTTGACGGCCACCCGAACCTGTAGAGGCTCGGCTGGCATCCTGGCCCGAAGCCGCTCGCGCGTCTCCGCACTCATGAAGGCCTCGGTCTCTCCGGCCTCGGCACCCGGGCCAACACCTGCGTCCAGGGCTGCGGGGCCACCGATCGCATCACCGAAGGATGCCGTGATCAGAAAACAGCAAACCGTGATCCGAAGAGCGAAGAGCAGAGAACACTGTCTGGAACTGGTGCGCATTCGATTGCCGCTGAAGAGATGGGTTACCACCGCTCAGCGGCTCACCCCTCAAGTATCGGTTAGCCGCTGGAGCCGATTCGAGCCGCGGCTCAAAACGGAAGGAAGCGCCGAGCGCCGGCCCGCTAAACGGGGTGTTGAGATCGGAGCCGGGCCGGCTCGTCCGGAATGCGCTTGCATGCGGGACAACCGTTCAGGTGCGTTCATTGTGAGTCGCCTGGGGAATCGTTCGGGAAGACAGCGCGCCAATCACGCTTCATGGAGATGATCTGCCAACCCTTGTCGGCAGCATCATCGAGCCCCTGGTCGAGGCCCCCGATGTGACTGTCGCGATCATAGGCGTATTCACGTTCAGCATCATCATGATGCAGCAGCAGCCCGAGTCGCGAGCCCGATCCGGCGGTGGTCCATTCGAGCATCTGGTAGTCGCCGTCGGAGTTGCCGAACGCGAGGATCGGGCGTCGGCCGATATGCCGCATGATGCCGACCGGCTTACCCGCCTTGTCGTCGATGAAGGCGATCTCGGGCTGGCGGACGATGACCGGCTCGCCGTTCTGGACCTCATAGGCTAGCTCGATCTGCGAGCCGATCACCTGCTCCGGCGGGATGCCGTAGACCTGCTCTGTCCACGGGCGCATGAAGGCGATGCCGCCGCCGGAGACGATATAGGTCTTGAAGCCGTTCTTCCGCAGATACTGTAGTAGCTCGACCATGGGCTGGTAGACCAGCTCGGTATAGGGTCGTTCAAAACGGGAATGGCGGGCGGTGCCGATCCAGTCGTGCGCGAGCGCGGCGAACTCGGCGCTGGTCATGCCGGCGTGGGTCGCCATCAGCAGCTTCATCAGTCCTTGCATACCGGCCTCGCCGAGTGCCTGCTGATCGCCCTCGAGCGCGGCCTTAAACGGCTGTTGTTCCTGCCATTCCGGATGCTCCGACGCCATCGCCTTGAGACGGTCGAGGACGAAAGCGAGCTGGGTATAGATGGGCTGTTCCACCCACAGCGTGCCGTCGTTGTCGAACACCGCGATACGCTCGGGTGCTGGGACGAAGTCCTCGCTGCCCTCGGTGGTCACAGCATCGACAAAGTCGGTGATGGCCTGTTTCGCCGGAGCATCGTTCCACGAGGGCAGCGGATCGGCGACGGTGGCGAGGGGTAGAGCGAGCGTCAGGGTGAGAAGGAGTATTGTCAGGATGCGCATCATCAGTCTCTGATTCAGTTCGTCAAAATAGGTGTCGTTAAGCGGTGGGATTCGCGTCGCTCTTGGTACCCACTTCCGCCTGTCTTCTAATCGGCTTTCGGTTTGCGATCGATCCGCCAACCGTCGACGGTTGCTTCAGGGGCACGCATTCGGCGTGAGGTCAGAATCGCCAGGATGCGGACAACATCGGCCCGTTGAAGCTCACCCGGCTCAGCGCATCGCCATCGTAAAGCTCCCAAGCCATGTGCCGGTACCAAAGGGCGAGGTCGACCTGGCTCATTGAATAGGCGATGCCGCCGCCGAGCTGCCAGGTCAGTTCCGAGTCGCCGGCGCCAATGTCGGCGTAGTAGGGCAATGACCAACCATCGCCGAGCTTGACGCGGCCCTTGGCACCCGTGATGACATCCCAGGTGACGACGGACGCGGCGATCCGACGCCGCGTGCCGAAGCGGCCTGCCTGCAGCCCGAGGTCGAGATCGGCATCCAGGTTCAGGTAGCGAACACCGAGCAAGGCGTCCAGTCGGAAGCGGTTGGTATCGAGCAGGTTGTAAGCCGCGCGTGGCGTCACGGCCCAGCCCTTGGTCTTGGCATCCGCGGAGACGTCCAGGTCGATACCGTCGCCGCTTGCGACGCTTAGCGGCACCGTGCCGCCGTCGTCGAGGCTGACGTTCAGATAGAGCAGATCCGCGCCAAAGGCCCAACGCTGGTGTCGCGCTTCGAAGGCTCCCATGAGGGCGAAGTTCAAGTGCTCGATGAGCTGGTCGAACCCCATTTCCAGCTCACCGCCGCCGGAGGTCTCGCCGCTGATGCCTGCCGCCCACAAGTAAAGCGTGGCTCGCCCTGTCCATTCATCGGCGGGGTCGGCCGCTACCGCTCGCAGGTCCGCAACCAATAGCGCGGTCGCCGCGGCGACCGCGGCTGTCCATCGATGGGCGTTCGTCATCGTGGTTTTCATTGGCGCTCCGCAGAGCGAACGTTGACGGCGTGGCCGCCGCAGCGTCCGGGTTGGAAGAGGTCCGAAAGCAGCGCACGCCAGAGGCCCTTCCGAAACGGTCGCAGCAACCAGTGGAACTTCCCTGTCCACGCTGGCGACCTCAGCCGCCACTTGGCGCCAGCTTCTCCATCACCTGATCGAGGCTAAAGCTCGCCGCCTTCTGGCGCGGTGGGAATTCCTGGAAGGTCTCCAAGAACTGCCCGACATAGGCCTGGGCAGGCACCAGCAGGTAGGCGCGGTCGAGGACCCAATCGTAGTAGGTGTTCGAGGTGATCTCGGCGCGCTCGTAAGGATCGCGGCGCAGGTTCTCGATCAGCGGTATACGAAGTGGGATAAACGGGTCCATCCAAACGCGGAAGGTGCCCGCGGTCTTCTGTTCCATAAAGATGAGCTTCCAGTCGGCGTAGCGCAGCGCGGTCAGGTCGCCGTCGTCAGAGAAATAGAAGATCTCCTTGCGCGGACCTTCATCGGCCTCACCCGAGAGCAACGGCAGGATGTTGTAGCCGTCCAGATGGACCTTGTAGTCGCGCTCCAAGACCGGCACGCGGACACCTTGCTGCAAGCGCGCTTTGACCTCGGGATCACCTGCGGCAGCAACGAGCGTCGGAAACCAGTCCATGTGATGGACGATCTCGTTGCTCCATTCACCAGCCGGGATCTTGCCGGGCCAGCGCACCATGGCAGGCACCCGCCAGCCGCCTTCCCAGTTGGTGTTCTTCTCGCCACGGAACGGTGTGGCAGCCGCATCCGGCCAGGTGTTGTAGTGCGGGCCGTTATCGGTCGAATAGAAGACGATGGTGTCGTCGGCGATGCCGAGCTCATCGAGGTGATCGAGGAACTTACCGATGTGGCGGTCATGCTCCACCATGCCGTCGGCATATTCGTCCTGTCCTGAGATCCCGCGCAGCTCGTCCTTCACGTGGGTGCGAAAGTGCATGCGGGTCCCATTCCACCAGACGAACCAGGGCTTGCCGGCCTTGGTATTGTCCTCGATGAAGCGAATCGCGGCATCGGAGGTCTCGTCGTCGACCGTCTCCATGCGCTTCTTGGTCAGAGGACCCGTGTCCTCGATCTTTTGGCTGCCGTCGGGCATGGCCCACGAATGGATCACACCGCGCGGACCATATTGCTCCTGAAAGGTCTTGCCGTTCGGGAGGACCATATCACCCGGATAATCCTCGTTCTCCGGCTCTTCTTCGGCGTTGAGATGATAGAGGTTGCCGAAAAACTCATCGAAGCCATGGTTCGTGGGCAGGTGCTCGTCGCGATCGCCGAGGTGGTTCTTGCCGAACTGACCGGTGGCATAACCGAGGGCCTTGAGCATGACGGCGATGCTTGGATCCTCGGTCTGCATCCCCTCCTTGGCACCCGGCAGGCCAACCTTCGAGAGGCCGGTGCGGAACACGCTCTGGCCGGTGATAAACGACGAGCGCCCGGCGGTACATGACTGCTCGCCATAGTAGTCGGTGAAGGTCATGCCCTCATTGGCGATGCGGTCGATATTCGGCGTCTTGTAGCCGACCAGACCGTGCGTGTAGGCGCTGATATTGGACTGGCCGATGTCGTCGCCCCAGACGACGAGGATATTGGGCTTCTCGCCGGCGTCGGCCGCCGAGGCCTGAGACGGTGCTGGAGCCGACGAGGGTGCCTGCTCGGCGTGCAGCGGCGCTGCGAGCGCCAGGGCCGCTGTCAGCATCGGTAAGTTGAGTCTTGCCATTCAGTAAGGTCCTCCCAAAGGGATCGGTTGTCGTGATGCCTACTATCTGCAGGAGGGTATAGAGCAGGGACGATGCCAACGATTGCTCTGCAAGAAAGAAACGCGCTAAGCACCTCATACCACGAGCATTATCCAAGGAAATGGAAACCCTTGAGCGAACACCGATGCCCTCTGCTCACGACATAGCGTCAATTCTTTTCTCGAAATGTCGTCACTCACGGCATATCATGAGCGACCTCAACACCGCGGTGGGGGTTGGCCAACCGTTATGAATGGGACAGAGCGCG
>CAZSGS010000239.1:0-4488 GCA_964606365.1 uncultured Wenzhouxiangella sp.
GCTAACCAGTACTAATTGCCCGTGAGGCTTGGTCATATAACACCAAAGCCAATTGGAGAGTTCGCCTCTCCTTGCGATGACACGACTAACGCTCTTGAACAGATTCCGACTCCTTGCTGTTGCTGATAGCAGGGAGGTTCCGGACCACTCCGGTGATGCGCTGCCTCTGGCAGTGGAATCCCGGAACACGTCCGGGATATGCGCCGGGCCTTGCCCGGACAATGGTTAGCCTTGCCTGGTGGCAATAGCGGCGTGGAACCACCCGATCCCATCCCGAACTCGGAAGTGAAACGCGCCAGCGCCGATGGTAGTGCGGCATTCGCCGTGTGAGAGTAGGTCACTGCCAGGCATTTATCTAGAACCCCCGGTGCTCTCCGTGAGTGCCGGGGGTTTTTTTATGGCAACACGGCATCTTCAGCGTCCTGGCAGTGCCTACGGTCCCGCGTGGCCGCCCTCTGCGGCGGCGCTCCTTGCGCCTTGCGGCGCAAACCGCACCCCCGCGCCGGGCTACGCTGCCAGGCATTTACACCGAAGCCCCGGTGCTCTCCGCGAGTACCGGGGTTTTTTTATGCCCGCACGGCATCCTCAGCGGCTGGCAGTGACCAACGGTCACGCATGGCCGGCCTCCGCCGCAGCACTTCTTGCCCTTCGGGCAAACCGTACTGCGGCTCCAGCCTATGCTGCCAGGCATTTATGCTGTCGCGACCCTTCAGGTCGCGGGATTGTTCTATTTCAATAGCTGATCCCCCGGACACGGCCACCATCCTGTGACGGTGAATGTGGCAAGCTATCGCTTGGCTCTCAGCACCCCTGCTCCTTGTCCACCCTTCGATTCGCCATACTTCTCGGCATGACCGTGGCTATCGGGCCGTTTGCGCTCGATACCTATCTGCCGGCCTTTCCCGAGATTGCCGCCGACCTCGGTGTCGATCTGCCGGCAGTGGGGCGGACCCTGAGTGTCTACGTGTTCGCCCTGGGGCTGGCGCAGCTGGTGGCCGGGCCGCTTTCCGATCGGTACGGGCGGCGGGTCGTGTTGTTCAGCGGACTGGTGATTTTTGCCGCAGCGAGTCTGATGCTGGCCCGCGCGGAGACGCTGGGGTGGATGATGGCCTGGCGCCTGGTCCAGGCCATTGGCGGTGCCTGCTGCGCGGTATCGGTTCCCGCCATCGTGCGCGATCGCACACACGGGCAGGCCTCCGCGAGTCTGTTCTCCTTGATCGGCATCGTAATGCTGGTGGCGCCGGCGCTGGCGCCGGCCATTGGCTCGAGTTTGCTCTACGTATACGATTGGCCGGCTATATTCGTCTTTCTCGCCGCGTACGCCGCGGTCGTTGCATTTACGCTTCAAAACCTGCTGTTCCGCGGCCTGCCGCCAGCGGCCAAGATGCGCACGCCTGTTCACACCCTGGTGACCAACTACCTGGTGGTGTTGCGACACGCCACGACCATGCGCTTCATCGCGATTCAGACCCTGGCATTCAGCGTCATGCTGGTCTTTATCACCCACGCGGCCTTCATCTACAAGGAATGGTACGGGGCGTCGAACGGGCTGTTCTCGTTCCTCTTTGCCTGCCAGGTAGCCGGCATGGTGGCGGCCAACCTGCTCAACCGTCGCCTGCTCAAGACTTTCCATTCCACCCAGATCCTGCGCACCGCCTGCGTGGTTCAGGCCGTTGCCGTACTCGTGCTGCTATTCGCCATCGTCGAGGATGCCGGGCTGGTCAGCGTGGCGGTTTGCATGGTTGTCATCGGCGGTTGCCTGGGCACCATCATCCCCAACAACATCGCAAACGCGCTGGAGTTCTTCCCCAGGCTGGGTGGCACGGCCAGCGCACTGCTGGGGGCCTCCCAGTTCGCGCTTGGCGGACTGATCAGTGCAGCCTCGACCTGGCTGGCCGACGGCACGCCCCTTCCAATTATCCTGGTGATGGCCTTCTGCACCCTGTCGGCGCTTGCCTTTGCCAGCGGCGCCCCGCGCGCGATGCGCAAGGCCTTGCTGGCAAGCGAGCAAGATCCTCGCGAGACCATTGGCCACGGCTGAAGCCCAAACGGCATGCAACGTGCTGGACCGCCGGAACTCGGGAAGGCCCTCCCGAGTTCCGGGGAGGCGACTGAGCCATAGCGCTAGGCTGAATCGTGCGCGGGCTCGTTCCCGCTCCTTAGATCGTTGAACCGATCCCGGTCGAGTTCATTCTCGCTGTTGGCCACGATGCAGGTCACCGTCGCGTCACCGGTAACATTGACGGCCGTGCGGGTCATGTCCAGAACCCGGTCGACGCCGAGGATCAGAGCGATACCCTCGGCCGGCAGTCCGACCTGAGCCAGGACGCCGGCGAGCAGGATCAGGCCCACGCCGGGCACTCCGGCGGCCCCGATCGAGGCCATGACCACCATGAATATCACCATGAGGTACTGCGACAGCGACAGATCGACGCCGTAGTACTGCGCGATAAAGCCGACCGCGATACCCTGCATGATGGCCGTGCCGTCCATGTTGATGGTCGCGCCCAGCGGGACCGTGAACGAGCTGATGCGGTTGCTTGCACCCATGCGCTCCTGCACGGCGCGCAGTGTAACCGGAATGGTCGCGCCAGACGAGGCTGTAGAGAACGCGAAGGCCATGACGTCGCGGAACTGGCGATAGAAGGTGATCGGGCTCAGGCCGGTAAAGGACTTGAGCAGCAGCGGGTAGACCACCGCTGCGTGGAGTACCAGCATCCCCAGCACCAGGAACACGTATTTAAGCACTCCGGCAAAAGTGCCCCAACCGGTAGTCGCCGCCATACCAGCGATCAGGGCGAAAACCCCGTAAGGCGCGATCAGCATGACGATGCCGACGAGCTTCATGACCACTTCCATGAAGTCCTTGAAGAATTCGCCGACGCGCTGCCCGGACGAGCCGGCAAAAGATATCGCCAGGCCGAGCAGGATCGAGAAGATGATGATCGGCAGCATGTTGCCCTCGGCCATCGCGTTGACCGGGTTGCTGGGCACCAGGTCGATCAGCACCTGCGAGAAGGGCGGGGCTTCGGAAATCTCCGGCGTTTCCATGCCCACCGGGCTGGCGCCGACACCGGTCTGGAACACCATGCCGGCCAGCAGCGCGAGCACCACCGCGACGCAGGTGGTGATCAGATACAGGCCGATGGCCTTCCCGCTGACCCGGCCCAGGCTCTTGGGGTCGGCCAGGGAAGCGACCCCGGAAATCAACGAGACGAATACGATCGGTACGATCAACATGCTGAGAAAACGCACGAACATTTCGCCAACGACCTCGAAAACGCCGTTAACCACGTACTTCTCGATCCAGCCGACGTCGCCCAAAAGAAGATTGATCACCAGCCCCGTCAACAAGCCCAGGACCAGGGCGATGAGGATGTGCGTGCTCAGCTTGTGATGATCGAAACGATGTTCCTGCGTCATGGACTCGATTCCGGTTTTTGCGGGATGCGGTGAGGGTAGCGTACCCGGCCGGGGCGGTCTAGCTTGCACTAGGGGCTCGGACCACGGACCACGGAATACCGGAGCGGAAACCGCTGGCGCCGGACGTGGCCGGTATAATGCCGGGTTTGAGGCCAAGCGACACATTGACATGTCCAGCAGCGACAAAGCAGCCACCCCGACCAACTTCATTCGCAACCGGATCCGCAAGGAACTGGAGGCGGGGCAGTACGACAAGATCGTTACCCGCTTCCCGCCGGAACCCAACGGCTACCTGCACCTGGGTCATGCCAAGTCGATCGTGCTGAACTTCAGCCTGGCCGAGGAATTCGGCGGTTACACCAACCTGCGTTTCGACGACACCAATCCGGCGAAGGAAGAGCAGCGCTATGTCGACGCCATCAAAGAAGACGTCGCATGGCTCGGCTTCGAGTGGGCCCACGAGTGTTACGCCTCCAACTACTTCCAGACCCTCTACGAATACGCCCTGCACCTGATCGACAACGGCCTGGCCTACATCGACGGCCAGGACGCCGACGCCATCCGTGAACAGCGCGGCACGCTGACCGAGCCGGGCACGCCCAGCCCGGACCGCGAGCGCGACCCGGCGGATAGCCGTGCGCTGTTCGAACGCATGCGTGCCGGTGAATTCGAAGACGGCAAGTACGTGCTGCGCGCGAAGATCGACATGGCCGCGCCCAACATCAACCTGCGCGATCCGGTCATCTACCGCATTCGCCACAAGGCCCACCCGCGCACCGGCACCGAATGGTGCATCTACCCCAGCTACGACTTCGCCCACGGCCAGTCGGACGCCATCGAGCACATCACCCACTCGCTGTGCACGCTGGAATTCGAGGATCACCGACCACTCTACGACTGGCTGATCGAGCATCTACCGGTGCCGGCTCGCCCCCACCAGATCGAGTTCTCCCGACTCAACCTGGACTTCACCGTTCTGTCCAAGCGCAAACTGACCCGCCTGGTCGACGAAGGCCACGTCGATGGCTGGGACGACCCGCGCATGCCGACCATCGCCGGCATTCG
>CAZSGS010000240.1:0-4473 GCA_964606365.1 uncultured Wenzhouxiangella sp.
AGGCGCGGATCCTGCACGTCGGGCGCGCCGCGGCGGACGTGCACGGTGAACAGGCGCTGCGGCCTTTCCAGGACGTCTTCGGTGACCGGGTGGTGGCCGGGGATGATCACCAGCGTGGGGCCGCCGTGGATCAGGCGCGGATCCTGGTAGGGCTCGCGTCGCACGCCGCGGGTGAGCATGATGCGCAGGTGGGCGTCGTCGACCAGCTCGTTGCCGTCGATCACGGCCTCGACCGCCTGGCGAAGCGATCGCTGATCGGGCATGCCCTGCAGCATCAGGGCCTTCGCGCCTTCGGCGAGGCGATCGAGATGTGCATCGAGGAAGGCCGGCTTGCCACCGACCACGCGAACGCCTTCCCAGACGCCGTCGCCGAGCACGAAGCCGGAATCGAAGACCGATACCCGGGCTTCGGATTCGGGCACGAGCCCGCCGTTGATCCAGATCTGCATGGGCACGTCCTGCTGCAACCGCAGCGAGTCTAGCAGAAGCGGTTGTCTGTGGTCCGAGCGTTCTGCGGGGTTGCATTGGGGCGCTGGCGGTTGTGGAGTGAGATACTGAGGGCACCGTCCAAGGGAGTGCCATCGAATATGACGACGAACGCTCAGACGCATCACGCCATCAACTACATCGAGATTCCGGTCACCGACCTGGGGCGGGCCAAGCGCTTTTACGGCGAGGCCTTCGGCTGGGCTTTCAACGACTACGGCGACCAGTACGTGGGCATTCGCAAACCCGGCGGCGCGCCCGACGAGGAAGCCGGGGGATTCTGCCCGGTCGATTCGGTCAAGCCCGGCGGAGTGCTGGTCATTCTCTACTCCGACGATCTCGAGACCAGCCTCGCTCGCGTGAAGCATGCCGGCGGGCGGATCACCCAGGAACCGTTCGACTTTCCCGGGGGGCGGCGCTTTCAGTTTGCCGACCCGGATGGTCACGAACTGGCCGTGTGGAGCGCTCCGGCCGGCAAATGATGAGCTGGCGGGAGGGTCTGCTGTACGTGATGAGCGCCGGCGCCGGTTTCATCGGGCTGCTGCTGATCGGCACCTACGCCTGGTCGGTCTGGTCGGTGATCGGCGAGCCGGACCAGTCCATCATTTTCTGGTATTCCTTTTTTCTGCTCTTCGGCCTGTTTCTGGTGGCCGTGGCGGCCGTCCTTGTCGTGCTCGCCCGGATCATGCGGCGCGAGAATCGCGCCAACAGCGAAGCCAAGCAATGAATGGAGAACGAACATGCGGATTGATACGGGATTTCGGGTCGTTGCGATCGGCTGCCTGCTGGCCGGGCTGATTCTGAGCGGCATCGCGATGGCCAGGGGTCCGGTCGAGTGGCGCGAGATCGTCGAGCAAGCACCGCCCGAGCCGGGGCTGCGCGTCAGCTATGGTGAGTCGCCGTCTCAGTTCGGTGAGCTTTACCTGCCTTCAGGTGAGGGTCCGTTTCCGCTGCTCGTGCTGATCCACGGCGGCTGCTGGCGGGTGGAATACGGGCTCGATCATGTCGCGCCGCTGGCCGATGAGTTGCGCGAGGCGGGCGTGGCGGTGTGGTCGCTTGAGTATCGGCGCCTGGGCGAGGAAGGCGGCGGCTGGCCCGGCACCTTCGACGACATGGCGGCGGGCTTCGATCGGATTGAAGGGTTGTCCGAGTCGCATCCGCTGGATCTCGATCGGGTGGTCCTGGCCGGGCATTCGGCCGGCGGTCACCTGGCGCTGTGGCTGGCGGCCCGCCATCACCTGCCGGTGGATCACCGCTGGCACGCCGATGCGATGAACGGGTTGCAGGGCGTGGTCGGGCTGGCCGCCATCAGCGATCTGGCGCGCTACGCCGAAGGCGAGGGCGCGTGCAACCGTGCCGCGGCCGAGTTGCTCGGAGATGGTGACTCCGACAGCGAAGACCGCCTTGCCCTGATCAGCCCCGATCGTCTTTTGCCTGCGGCGGCGCCGGTTCAGCTGATCCACGGTCGCGAAGATGCCATCGTGGCGCTGGAGCACAGCGTGGTGCATGCCGCCCGCATCCGCGCGGCCGGCGGTGAAGCGAGGCGGCATATCCTCGAGGGTGCCGGGCACTTCGACCTGATCGCGCCCTTCGCGCCGGCCTGGGCCGAGGTGCGATCGGTATTGCTGACGTTGCTCGGGATCGAGCGCACGAAGGAGTGAGCACAGAATGGAACTTGCGATATGAACGCAGGAGCGAAATTCGTGATTGCGCTGCTGGCCTTTGCACTGGCCGCGAGCGCCTGTGCGCAGTCTCCCGAGGAGGTGGTCGAGCGCTATATGGCCGCCTACAACGCTCACGATGTCGATGCCATGCTCGAACTGGTCGATCCCGGCGTGCAGTGGCTGAGCGTCGACGGTGACCGGATCAGCGTCGAGACCGAGGGCGCCAAAGCGCTGGCCGAGGCGATGCGCGGCTATTTCGAGGCCGCACCCTCGACCCGCTCGAGCATCGAGTCGATGATGGTTTCGGGCAAGCGGGTGAGCGTACGCGAGCGCGCGCACTGGGAATCGTCCGGGCAGTCGCGCTCTCAGGTGGCGCTGGCCGTCTACGAAATCGCCGACGGCCGCATCGTTCGCGTTTGGTACTTTTCGGCTGAATGACCGACCGTCGATTGGATCGTCTCGAACTCAAGCTGCCGCCGGTTCTGCTGGTCATTCTGGTGGCCGCGGGCATGTGGTGGCTTTCTCGAGCCACCACCAGCTTTGATTCCGGCGCATTGCTCAGGGCTGCGCTGGCCCTGCTGGTCGCGGTCAAGGGCCTGTCGATTGCGGCTGCCGGTGTGATGGCCTTTCGCAAGGCCGACACCACGGTCAACCCTATGACACCCGAGGAATCGAGCCGTGTCGTACAGCACGGCATCTACCGGCACACGCGCAACCCGATGTACCTGGGATTTCTGTTCGTGCTCGTCGCCTGGGCCGTTTGGCTGGCGGCCCCATGGGCGCTGCTCGGGCCGGTACTCTATGCCGCCTGGATGACGCGTTTCCAGATCCTGCCCGAGGAGCGCGCCCTCGCCGAGCGCTTCGGCGACGAGTACGTTGCCTATTGCCGGCACACGAGACGCTGGGTGTGAGCTGGTACCGGCTCGAGCTGGGTGATGCGATGCTGGCGGAAATTTGTCGCTTCAGTGAGCAGGCGCATGAAGCGCTTGGCCGGCCGCCCGGCTGGGCGGTCTATCTCGTGCATGTCAGCGGCAGCCTGCATTGCCGGGCGCAGTTGTACTTCTCGCCGGCCGCCGTCGAGCTGGCGAGCCAGTTGGGCGCACGGCGCTGCGAGGGTCTTCCGGAGGGCGCGAGCCTGCTGGCCGGCGATGGCACCGGGTTGATTGATTAGAATGGGCTGATCTTCACAAGCGCATTCGGAGTGCTCATCCATGCCCAAGAAATCGTCGCGCCCAGTTGTTCAGATGTTCCCCGACGCCCTGGCCCTTGTCTTCCTGCTGGTTTGCGGCAGTCTCGCGCTCGCCCAGTCTCCTTACGCCGGTGAGGAGCAGCGCCCGATCAAGTCCATGTCTCCGGAGCGGATCGAGGGGCTGGAGGCCGGACGCGGTCTCGGCTACGCCAGGGCGGCCGAGCTCAACGGCTACCCGGGTCCGATGCATGTGCTGGAACTGGCCGAGGATCTCGACCTCGACACCGACCAGGTTCGTCGTACCGAGGCGTTGTTCGAAACCATGCGCGAGAGCGCCGGCGAGCTGGGTCGCGACCTCGTTGCCGTGGAGGCAGAGCTCGAGCAAGCCTTTTCCGAGGAGACGATCACGCGCGAGCGCCTGGTCGAACTGGTCACGCGCAGCGCCAACATCGAGGGCCGGATTCGACTGGTCCACCTCCAGGCCCACCTCGCCCAGGTCGATCTGCTCGACGACGATCAGGTCGCCGAGTACATGCGCCTGCGCGGCTACCAGGAAGACGCCGGCGGGCGTCGGCACCAGCATCATCACTGACCGGCGCCGCCCCGACTTGCAATGACCCCTGCCCTGCTCAAGCAGCGCCTCGCCGACGCCCCGTGGACGCTGATCATTTCGCTGGTCCTGATGGCCGGTTTCGTCGCCCTGGGCGTACGCATGCCCGAGCAGCTCGCCACCGGGGCCGCGAAGGTGCTGGAGTTCACCACCTCGCACTTCGGCTGGCTGTACCTGTTTGCCACCACCGGCTTCCTGATCTTCTGCATCGGCGTGGGGTTCAGCGCCTACGGATCGATCCGCCTGGGCGCCGACGGCGAGGCGCCGGAGTTTCCCTATCCCACCTGGCTGGGCATGATTTTTTCCGCCGGCATGGGCGTGGGCCTGGTGTTCTGGGGGGTGGCCGAGCCGATGAGCCACTTCGTCGACTCGCCGCTGGGCATGGCCGAACCGCGCAGCCCCGAGGCAGCCGGGCTGGCCATGCAGTATTCGTTCTTCCACTGGGGATTCCACCAGTGGGCCAATTTCGGCGTGGTCGGACTGGCCATCGCCTACGCCCGCTTCAAAGAAAAGCTCGGTATAGA
>CAZSGS010000241.1:0-4454 GCA_964606365.1 uncultured Wenzhouxiangella sp.
CAGCGGGGCCTGCGGGCGGAGTAGGCGCTGAATTTATGCAACTGTCGGGTTAAGCTTTGGCCGGCGATTGGGTGTTGGCGGCGGGTTGCATTCGCGTAGCCACATCAAGCCCACGGAACCAAAATTGAGGTGCATGATCATGCCCTTTCTAGGGCATAGGGGCTGTGGGCGATTGTCAGGTATGGCTGGGGGCTTGTTTGTTTCAACGAAGGGGAGCTTTGTAGATAGGGAATTTCGTGAAAAGTTGGCTTTTGGGAACACTTCTTTTTTTCTCTGTATCCTCCTATTCTGACGTTAATGCCGATAGTGGGGTTGTTGATGTGAGCCCCAATCCTTGCGTAATAGGGTTCGGCGAATCAACATGCTCAGTGAGCGTGGATTGGTCCTCCAGTGGGGATTCAGTCTGCGTTTGGCGAGTCTATCCGGGTGGCTCTGTCCCGCCAGTAAAATGGCGATGTGCTAGTTCAGGAACTGGCGAGACATTTCCCTTTGTGGATGAGGATGGGCGAGTATTGGAACTACGGTCGAATAGTAGTGGCGGATATATTGGATCTCAATTTCTTGACAGTGTCTTGGTGGAATCTGTGGAGCCGTCGGGCTCCATCGCTGCAAGTCCCAATCCTTGCCAGATATCTCTAGGCGAATCCTCATGCCCGGTGGAAGTGGACTGGGATTCTCAGCACGCACAATCAGTTTGCGTTTGGCGGATTCACCCTAGTGGGACTCCGTCGCCGGCCAAGTGGAGGTGTGGAAGCGTTGGGGTCGGGGAGTCGTTTCCTTCCCTTGATGAGGACGGCAGGACGCTCGAGCTGCGCGCTAACAGCTCTGGCACATACGCTGACTCGGATCTGATTACCAGTGTGTCGGTCACGGCGGTGCCTCCGCCCGATCCTAGCGGATCCCTTTCGGCAAGTCCCAATCCGTGTACGATCCCTGTCGGTGACACGAGTTGTTCGGTAAATGTCGATTGGTCCTCGCAAGATGCGGACTCGGTGTGCGTCTGGCGGATTCACCCGAGTGGTAGCCCATCCCCGACGAAGTGGAAGTGCGGTGGCTCCGGTGCGGACGAATCATTCCCGTATGTCGATGAGGACGGCAGGACGCTCGAGCTGCGTGCTAACAGCTCGGGTTCCTATTTGGATTCGGTGTTGATAGCTAGCGAAGCTGTGGCCGCACTTGAGGAACCTTCATCCAACCCTGTTGGCACAGTTTCGGCAACACCCGCCACCTGTTCAATATCGGCTGGCGAATCGACATGCACGGTTAGCATCGACTGGGCAACGCAAGGCGCAAGTTCCGTGTGCGTATGGCAGGTCTACCTTGTTGGCAGTCCGGTCAAGTGGGAGTGTCAGTCATCTGGATCAGGGTTTCTGGCTCATGACATAGATCAGGATGGAAGGCTCTTTGAGCTGCGGTCGGAAAGCGCTGGAACCTATGCGGCTTCAACGTTGCTTGATCAAGTAGAGGTGGTAGGAAAGATGCAGCCTGATCCGAGCATGTGTCATATGTCTTCGGGTAAGTAGGTAGGTCTTGAATAGCTCATGCCACAATCTCTGATGTGACTGAAGCTTTTGGAGACGGATCGATCTTTTCATAGCAAGGCCTAACACTAATCGTGGTTGTGCCGGATCGTTCTCTGACTGACTGCGGTATTGCTCGCAGAGTGCGAAAATATCAATTATTACGGAGAAATTATGAGGGTTAATAGGAAGCTGGGGGCTTTTGTTATCACTGGTATATCGCTACTAATGGCGAACGCAGTACTTGCTCAAGAGGAGCCTGGAGGGGATGACTATAACGTCATTCACTCGGAAGCCGAAGGTGAGGGTGTGCCACCCTATGTTGAGTACCAGAAGCATATCGAGTCATCAGAAGAGGTGTCGCCACTGGATGTTGGGCTGTTTGGTGAACAAGTCAGCCTATATAACGGCAGCACCGAGTTTGCAGTCGTGGATATCGACATCCCTGGCAATAATGACTTGCCCGTTACGTTGGCGAGGCGGCACCAAGTGCAGCCCCAGCCACAAGGCTCTATTGGATATAATAGTCTCCTTGGGTATATTGGAAATTGGGATATAGAGATTCCGCATCTCGTGGCGACGTATCCAAGAACGCCAGGTTGGAATTCCGATAGGTGCAGTTCGGGGAGTGTCCCGCCGATTTCAATTGGCCCCGGGGGGATTTTCTATCGCTCGGAGGTCTGGCAGGGAATCTCGGTGCATGTGCCGGGCCGTTCTGACTCCAGGCTCTTTGGCGTTCAGCCTGAAACGCCCTTGCCTATTATCAATACCGCCTCGTATCAGTACACGACCAAGAATAGGGATGTGCTCGATTGCATACCATTGCAGAATGGAAGCGCCGAGGAGGGGTTTCGAATGACAACTCCTGCCGGTATCCGCTACTACTTCGACTACAAGGTGATTCGGGATGCGGCGCCCCTTGAGGAGACTCGTGAGGCGGGCGATGGAACCCCTGACGTGTACAGGTTGAGCCGAGACCGCTATTACCTGCTCGCCACAAAGATTGAAGATCGCTTCGGGAATACCGTATCGTTTGAGTACAACGATAAGAAAGATGGCCGACTGGAAGAAATTCGGGGTAGTGATGGTCGTCTGATCGAGCTCTTCTATGATATCAACGGGCAGTTGGATCGCGCGGTCAGCAACGGTGAGACCTGGCGCTATAATTACGTAGACGAGGACGTAGGAGCGCCTCGTCGTCCTGAACTATCTGAGGTCGTGAGGCCGGATGGTAGTAAATGGGAGTATCAGTATCAGGGTAGCTTGCTCCCGAACTTTATGGGGCCGAACCTTGGGCAAAAGGCGGAGTGCCGAGGCCGTCCGCAGACTCCCTATTATCCATACACGATAACGGCCACGCACCCCAGTAGTGCTGTCGGGGTATTTTCATTTGAATATACCCGACACTTTAGAAGCGGGGTTCATTACAGTGAGTGCGTGAAACAGTCCGACAATCCGGATGCCTGGAAGTTGCGTACACCCTATTACTTTGATGTTCTGAGCCTGCAATCAAAGAGCCTTTCTGGGCCTGGAATTGACGAAGTCATGGACTGGGAGTATCACTACGGATCCTATTTTACTGAGCTCTGCGGAAACTACGGAACGCCGCCCAGCTACCCGTGTTCGACCAATCTTCAGGATAAAGTTGTTGAGGTAACAAGGCCCGATGGCAGCTTGCAAGAACACCGTTTCGGTATCCAGTACTACCGAAACGATGGCCGGGAACTGGAATTAACTACTCGTGGGGCTGGTGGCGACATATTGAACTCCAAAATATTCAGCTATATGTCGGACTCGGAAGCGGCTCAACAACCTTTTCATGATGAATATGGTAGTGACCTTGGTGATATTTCTGATCCGATACAGAGCCGCGTGAGGCCAGTTGTACGCCAGACGGTGGCGCAACAAGGCTCAGTTTTCACACACAAGACTGAAGATTTTGACGAACTTGCTCGGCCAAATCAAGTTTCTCGCTATAGCTCACATGGTGCTGAAAGAAACGAAGCTAGGGTCTACCACGATAATCTGACCAAGTGGGTGATAGGGCAGGTCGAGAGGGTAGAGGTAACGGGTCCGGAGACGCCTGCTGTGGTTGCCAAGGAGGTCGATTACGATCCAATTTGGGCCACACCAACGCTGCGTAAACGTTTTGGGAGAGTTGAACATGTACTGGACTGGAATACCTCAGCTGGTAGTGAGGAGCTGGGTACGCTGAAGTCGGTGACCGATGGAGAGGGTAACCCTACGCAACTTTCGCAGTGGTATCGCGGGGTAGCCAGGCAAATTGAATATGCTGACGGTACGTTCGTATCGGCAGACGTAAATTCCGACGGAACGATCGCGTCTGTGCGAGACGAACGCGGTTATGAAACCTGCTATAAATACGACTCCATGAGCCGCTTGGAGGAAATCGAGTATCCCTCGGAAGCCTTGGGCGGCGATTGCGGAACTGGCGAATGGAACAAGACCACGCAGGAATTTACACAATCAACCAATCCTGAGTTTGGCCTGGAATCAGGTCACTGGCGACAGCGTATCGAAACAGGTGACGGCTATAAGGATACCTACTTTGATGCGCTTTGGCGTCCTGTGCTTGTGCACGAGTATGACAACCAGGATTCGGCAACGAAGGCATCAACTGAGCGATTCAGCCGCTCTGATTACGATTACAATGGTAAGGAGATATTCTCTTCCTATCCGCGAAAGACTCCGTCTGCCACCTCCGCATCACCGATGATCGGGGTGCATACCAACTATGATGCACTTGGCAGAAAGACAAGAATCGCAGAAGATTCTGAATTTTCTGATCCGCTGATAACGGAAATCAACTACTTGTACGACGCCGGTGGTCATTACCGACAGATTGTAGATCCGCGCGGTGGAATCACCGAAACCTGGTTTCTGAGCTTTGATGAACCGGCTTATGACAAGCCG
>CAZSGS010000242.1:0-4412 GCA_964606365.1 uncultured Wenzhouxiangella sp.
GCTCGTGGATCGGGTTCAACGCCCTGGCCTCTTCGACGCGATCGGGCTTGACCATGACCTCGCGGTAGCGTTCGTGCACGGCATCCATGGTGGCGTTGAGAACCAGCTTGCCGTCCTTGATGAACATCAGGTCGGTGAGGATGTGTTCGACTTCCTCGACCTGGTGGGTGGTGATGAGGATCGTGCGCTCTTCGTCGAAGTACTCGTTGAGCAGGTTGGAATAAAAGCGCTTGCGGAACAGGATGTCCAGCCCCAGCGTGGGTTCGTCGAGCACCAGCAGCTTGGCGTCTATGGCCATCACCAGGGCCAGGTGCAGTTGAACGACCATGCCCTTCGAAAGGGTCTTGATCCTGGCGTTCTGCTTGACCTTGGTGTTGTGCAGGTAATGCATGCAGCGTTCGCGCGAGAACCGCGGGTGGAGGCGCTCGGTGATTTCGATGATCTGCCGGACTCGCGCCCAGCGCGGGAGAACGGCCACGTCCGCGATGAAGCAAACGTCCTTCATCAGTTCGTCGCGGTCCCGGTTCGGCTTGCGGCCGAGGACCTCGAGTTCGCCGTCGAAGCCGGTCAAGCCGAGGATGGCCTTCAGCGCGGTTGTCTTGCCGGCGCCGTTGGGGCCGATCAGGCCGACGATGCGACCCGCGGGGATCTCGAGGTCGATCCCGTCGACGGCCCGGTTGCTGCCAAAGTGGCGCTCGAGATTTCGGGCATGAATGGTCAGGCTCATGAATTGCTCTCCTCTTTGTCACGCGCGGCCAGCAGATCCTCGATCGTCAGGCCGAGCTTTTCGATCCGCTGCGCAAGGCGCGGCCATTCGTCGTTTAGAAACCGCTTGCGTTCGCTCGCCAGGAGCTTGCTGCGTGCGCCCTCACGCACGAACATGCCCACGCCGCGCCGCTTTTCCACCAGTTCGTCGTCGACGAGGGACTGGTAAGCCTTGGAAACGGTGAGCGGGTTGATCTGGAAATCAACGGCCACCTGCCGCACGGAAGGCAGCGGCTGGCCTTCGCGCAGGGTGCCGTCCAGGATGGCAGCCACGGTCTTTTCCCGCAGCTGCCAGTAGATCGGCTGGTTGTCGTCCCAGCGGGCTTCCATCGTCAGTGGAGCAACCCGGAAAACCAGGGCAGCAGGGTCGGGTTGCCGCCGTTAGCCCGGTGCTTGCCCGCCTTGTCTTGCCGGCCGATCGAGGCCGAGCCGCCGTTGGCTGCTTCGATCTGTTCGGCGGGCGCGTCGTGCTCGGCCTGCAGCTGTTGGGGAAGATCCCCTCGCTCGGCTGTGAAGGACAGTGCCAGGCACACGGCCGCCGCAAGCAGCGCCAGCCGGTGCGGGATGACGAGCGTGCGATGTTTCGATAGTGGCAACATGGTCAGCTCCTGTGGCTGTCGTGTTGGTGTATTAGTCTAGTAGAACACCACCACAGAGTCAAGGGTGAATCTTCACCCCACCCAGACTCGGAGCCGTCGGTGTCGATCTGGTAGACTTTGGCTCTGGAACCGACCGCCGTGCGAGTGGTCACAGGCAAACCCAAGATTCCCCACTTTCTCAAGGAGTTCTACCTCATGAAGATTGCCCGAATTCTGGCTGGCTCCGTGCTGGCCGCGAGTGTCTCGACGCTGGCCATCGCCCAGGACGACACGCTCGAGTCACCCGAAGACCGACTCAGTTACACCATCGGCATGGATATCGGCAGCTCCCTGTCCGAGCAGGACATGGAGCTCGACCTCGACCTGGTCGTGGAGGCGTTGCGCGCCAGCTACAAGGGTGAAGAAACGCTCCTGACGAAGGAAGAAGCCCTGGCCGAGCGCGAAGCCTTCATGGAGCGTCGCCAGGAGCAGATGCAGTCGCAGCAGGCCGAAGAGGCCGGTGCCAACCGCGAAGCCGGCGAAGCCTTTCTGGCCGAGAACGCCGAACGCGACGGCGTCGAGGTAACCGATTCGGGTCTGCAGTACCGCGTGATCGAAGAAGGCGAGGGCGCCAGCCCGGTCGCCGAGGATCGCGTGACGGTGCACTACAAGGGCACGCTGATCGACGGCACCCAGTTCGATAGCTCCTACGACCGGGGTGAACCGGCGACCTTCGCCCTCGACCAGGTCATTCCCGGCTGGACCGAAGGCCTGCAGTTGATGTCCGAAGGCGGCAAGTACGAGTTCTTCATCCCCTCGGATCTCGCCTACGGCGAACAGGGTCGTCCCGGACCGATCGGTCCGAATTCGACCCTGATTTTCGAAGTCGAGCTTCTGGAAGTGGCCGACAGCGAGTCCCAGGAATAGCCAAAGACGATACCGATCGCCATGGGGACATTGCAGGACGCCCTGCTCAAGGCAGGGCTGGCCGAGAAGAAGCAGGCCGACAAGAGCCGGCGCCGGGGCAAGCCCGGTGCCGGCGATTCCGGCGGCGGCAAGGCCCGCGCCGGTGGCCCGGCCGGGAAGAAGAAGCGTGTCGCGCGCAAGAAGACGGCCGCGGATTCGGATCTTGCCCGTGCCTACGCCGCCCGTCGCAAGGCCGAAGAGCGCGAGAAGGAAGCCGAGAAGCATCGCCGCGTGGCCGAGCAGGAGGAACGCCGCAAGCGCAACCTGCAGCTCGACGCGATCGTCAAGGGCAGTACGCTCAATCGCAAGGAAGCGGATGTGCCGCGCTACTTCGAGCACATGGGCCGCATCCGCCGCGTCCTGTGCACGCCCGAGCAGCGCGAACAGCTCAACAAGGGTGAGATCGGCGTGGTCAACCTGCGCGGATCCTACCTGCTGGTGTCGCTCGAGACCCTGGAAAAGTATCGCGAGATCGCCCCGGATCTGGTTCCCGGCCTGGAAGGGAGCGAGGAGCCGGAGGACGATGGCAGCCACTATCCCCCGGTGCCCGACGACCTGGTTTGGTAGGGGGCATTAGGCGGGCCGTTCGAAATCAACGAGCGGGGGTTCAGAGACCTCGTCCGTCGCGGATGCGACCGCGACCTACGCGATCGTTAGCGAGCTGAATGCCCGCGTAGGTCGGGGCCGCGTCCCCGACGGACGACGTATCCGCCGCCCCCACCGGGATCTGATGCGTGTATCTCAGTAGTCCAGGTTCGGCCGCAGGAACTTCTCCGCCTGCGCCAGGCTGATCCCCTTGCGCTCGGCGTAGTCCTCGACCTGGTCCTTGCCCAGCTTGCCGACGACGAAGTACTGGCTCTCGGGATGCCCGAAGTAGTAGCCGCTGACCGCAGCCATCGGTTTCATGGCGAAGCCCTCGGTGAGCTCGATGCCGATGTTGTCGGTGACTTCGAGCAACTCGAAAAGTCTCTTCTTCTCGCTGTGGTCCGGGCAGGCCGGGTAGCCGGGAGCGGGACGGATGCCGCGGTACTTCTCGCGGATCAGTTCGCGGTTGTCGAGCGCCTCGTCGGCGGCATAACCCCACAGTTCTCGCCGGATTTTCTGGTGCAGGGCTTCGGCCAGCGCCTCGGCGAGGCGGTCGGCGAGTGACTGCAGCAGGATCCGGCTGTAGTCGTCGGTCTTCGGGAACTGCTCGAGCGCGTCCTCCAGGCCGATGCCGGTGGTCACGGCAAACAGGCCGGCCCAGTCGTCGATGCCGCTTCCGGCCTCCGCGACGAAATCGGACAGGCAGAGGTTGGCCGAGGGCTTGTCGGCCTGCTGGCGCAGCATGACCATGCGTGCCTTGACTTCCTCGCGCGACTCGTCGGTGTAGAAGAGCACGTCGTCGCCCTCGCGCGCGGCGGGCCACAACGCGCAGATGGCGCGCGCGGTCAGCCAGTCGTTGTCGATGATGCGCTCGAGCATCTCCTGGCCGTCGCTGAAGAGGTTGCGGGCCACCTCGCCCACCTCCGCGTCGTCCAGGATGTCGGGATAACGGCCCTTGAGTTCCCAGGTCTGGAAGAACGGCGTCCAGTCGATGTAGTCCACCAGTTCGGCGATCGGCCAGTCATCGTAGACGTGCAGGCCGGGCTGCTTCGGATCTTCCGGGCGGTGCTCGCTCCAGTCGGGCCGAAAGGCGTTTTTCCGCGCGGCCTCGATGGATATCAGCTGCTTGCGCCGGCGGCCCTTGGCGTTGCGTTCGCGATACTTCTCGTAGTCGGCCCGGATATCGGCGGCATAACCCTCGCGATGCTGTTTGCTGGCGAGCTTGCGCACCACGTCGACCGAGCGCGACGCGTCCTTGACCCAGCACACCGGGCCCGGGTAGGCCGGGTCGATTTTGAGCGCGGTGTGGGCACGCGAAGTCGTCGCCCCGCCGATCAGCAGCGGCAGCTCGAACTTCGCCTCGTTCATCGCCTCGGCGACGTTGACCATCTCGTCGAGCGATGGCGTGATCAGCCCCGACAGGCCGATGATGTCGGCCTGGGAGCTGCGGGCTTCGTCGAGAATCTTTTCGGCCGGCACCATCACGCCCAGGTCGTGCACGTCGAAGCCGTTGCAGGC
>CAZSGS010000243.1:0-4407 GCA_964606365.1 uncultured Wenzhouxiangella sp.
GCCGCGGCACGCGCGGCCGGGCGGTCTTTTTTCCCCGGGGCAATTTACTCTCTTCCCGGTTACCCGGCCCTGCTGACCGTCCTTTACCGGGTGGGCGGGAGGAGTCCGGACCTGGCCCGGGTTTTCCAGGTCTGTTTGGGAGCCCTGAGCTGCGGTCTGACTTTCCTGATCGGGCGGAAGCTCCTCGGCGGCGGAGGAGGGTTGCTGGCGGGGCTGATCCTGGTCTTTTACGGCCCCGCCGTATTTTTCGAGGGCCGTCTCCTGCCGGCGTCCGCCGCTCTTTTTTCCTCCCTGACCGCCCTGGCCTGGTCGCAGATCGACCCCGATCGCATGCTCGAGGTCGTGGTTGCCGTACTGGTGGTCTCCTGCCCCTGCGCGCTGGCCCTGGGCACGCCCGTGGCGCTGGCCTCGGCCGCCCGCGGCTTCGCCCGCCTGGGCATTCTCACCACCGGTAGCGACGTCCTCGAAAATCTGCCGCGGATCACGCACGTGGTGCTCGACAAGACGGGCACGCTCACGCAGCCGGAAATGAGCGTGGCCGAAGTGCGCATCGAAGACGGCCGCCTGGATCGCGACGAACTGCTTCGCCTGGCCGGACGCCTCGAACGGGTCAGTCGTCACCCCGTGGCTACCGCCTTTGCCGACCACGACGACGGCGGCCGGGTCGAATCGGCAGAAGCCATCATGGCCGCCGGCGTCATGGGTGTCATCGACGGCAGGACGCTGGCCCTGGGCAAGCCGGCCTGGATCGGCGAGCGGCTCGACAGCGAAATCGCGACGCCCGGCGAGGGTCAGTGGATTGCCCTGGCCGACAAATCAAGACTGCTCGCCTGGCTGCGGCTCGACAGCCCGCTGCGCGCCGGCGCCGGCGCACTGGTCGAGCAGCTCCGGGCTCGCGGTATCGACGTGCTGCTCGCCTCCGGCGACCGCGCCGACAACGTCGCGCGGATGGCGCGGCGACTGAGCATCGAACGCTTCGAAGGCGACCTGCAGCCGGCCGACAAACTCGAGCTCGTCCGGCGCCTGCAGGCCGACGGCGCGCGGGTGGCGATGGTCGGCGACGGCATCAACGACGCCCCGGTGCTGGCCGGCGCCGACGTCTCGCTGGCGCTTGCCGAAGGCGCCGACATCGCCCGCACCCAGGCCGACCTGGTCATCACCGGCCGCGGCCTCGACCGCGTCGGCCAGGCATTCGAGCTGGCCCCGCGCGTGATCGGCGTCGTCCGCCAGAACCTGGCCTGGGCGTTTGCCTACAACCTGCTGGCCCTGCCGCTGGCCGCAACCGGCTTCATCCCGCCCTGGGCCGCGGCCATCGGCATGTCGCTATCGAGCCTGCTGGTCGTCGCCAACGGCCGCCGCGCCGGCAAACTACCGCGCCAGGCCGCGGCAGAGAATTCACCTGATCGGGAGCGTGGGCCTCCGAAACAGGTGGCCGAGGCGTGAGGTCTATGGTCCGCGAGTCCCGAGTCCCGAGTCCCCGAAAGCTAAAACCTAAAACGTCACACTTCACACTGCCACTTCGATGACCATCATCTACGTCCTCATCCCCCTGTCCATCCTGCTGATGATCCTCGCCGTCGGCGCATTCTTCTGGGCGGTGCGCAACGACCAGTTCGACGACCTCGACACTCCAGCGCTCGACATCCTCGACGACGACGACGAGAAACCGGGCAGAAGCGATCAACCGCCCGATCCAGGCGGGGAAAAGAAGGACGATGAATGAGGAGCGACCAGCGGGAAATGGGCCAAATCAGGCTCAGCCCATCGCCGGCATGCTTGTTCCAGCCTGCAAGGCGGGCAGTTGGACGATGGGACGAACGGGTATGGCCGGGCCCGCACTGCGCGGGCCGGCCACCGGGCCGAGATCACTCGGGATCATCATCAGGCTCGTCTTCGTCACCGTCGCCGGTCTGCAGCGTGTACCGAAAATCGACTACGACCCAGCCGATACTGCTGTTGGGCAGTTCCTGGACCTCGTATTCGGTTTCGTATTCGCATCCCTGAGCCGGGTTGGTCCAGGTATTGGTCTGCGTATCACCGATTTCGTGACCGAAGGTGCTCTCCGGCCCCTGGGTATCCGGTGCGTCGGTGCAGTGGTTTTCGGAGTGAAGGCCGGATCCGTCGCTGGACGCCGCATTGGCCGCGAAGCGCTCGCCGGGTAGCTGCGCCGGATCTCTCAACACCTTTTCTCCCGACCAATCGCGGGCGGTGCTCGGGTGCATCATGCGCCAGCCGACCGACCGCCAGGCATCATCCTTCCACACGTAGACGGCAGCCAGGGAATAGCCGCCTTCGAGCTTGCGAAGCGGTCGGTGCACGTACACGCTTCCAGCGTCACTCCGGGCCATCGCAGCCGGCACCCGCCAATCCGGTTTGCCCGCTTGCGTAAGCTCGGCGAGATCGATCTCGAGAAGGTGATCATGGGCCACGTGCGGATCCGGATCCGCGTACGCCATGGAAACGACGGTTGCCAGTGCAACGCAAGGGATGATATTGATGAGTTTCATAGAGTCCTCCTCTGTCATCAAGTCACGTTGCCCTTCCCAAACAGAAGGCTATCAAACCCCCCAAAAAAAAAGAAGAGGGGGCAAGCCGCTGCTCGAGCGACACCGGGCCGCCCGCTCGGTCGAGCGCGAGACAACTCTCCCTTAGCCGATAAACTGCTCGCATGAACCTGGAAACCGCACTACTCACCGGACTCCTCGCCGGGCTGTTCGGATCGACGCACTGTCTCGGGATGTGCGGCGGGATCGTCGGCTTGCTGCACGCGCAGATTCCGTCGGGGCGGGGGGCGTTGGCCGTCGGTTTCCACATCGGACGCATTTCGAGCTACCTGGCCATCGGCCTGCTCGCGACCGGCCTGGGCATGCTGCCGGCGGCCGCCGTGCCCGATGCCGCGCCCCAGGTCATGCGCTGGCTGCTCGGCGCGATCATCGTGCTGATGGCGCTCTACATCGCCCTGCCCGGCCGTTTTCGCGACGTCGCCGGCCAGCTGGCCGCGCCGTTGGCCCGGCGGATGATGCCGGTCTTCTCGAAGTTCCTGCCGGTCAAATCCCTGGACAACGCCATCGGCCTGGGCCTGCTGTGGGGGCTGCTGCCCTGCGGGCTGCTCTACACCGTGGTTGCCACCGCCGTGATGCTGGCCGACCCGCTGGCCACCACCGCCATGATCATCGCTTTCGGGCTCGGCACGGTGCCGCTGCTGCTCGGCGGCGGGCTGGTGATGCTGAAGTTCCGCTCGGCCATCAACCGGCCCGGCCTGCGCTGGCTTGCGGCCTCGCTACTGGCGATCACGGGCCTCCTCATCGCCGCCGGCCCGTGGCTGGCGCACGCCATCGACCATCCGTGGATGCAGTTCCTCGTCGAGTGCGTCTCGTAGGGGTCAAGGGTCAGGGGTCAGGGAGGCACCGACCTTCGATCGAAGGCACCGTAGGTCGGGCCGATCTCCTACGACTCCGGATACAGGTGCTGCCACCACTCCGGCTCGTCCTTGAGCCAGCGGTCGTACCAGGCCAGGATCGAATCCCACCAGACATAGCGCTGTTCGCGGTCGAGGATCCAGTGGTCCTGGCCGGGGAACTCGACCATCTCGACCTCGCGATCGAGCAGCTTGAGCGCGGTGAACATGTTGTCGCTCTCGCCCACCGGCACGTTGGTGTCGTCTTCGCCGTGGAGCAGCAGCATGGGGGTATTGATCTTGTCGGCGTTGTAGACCGGGCTGTGCTCCACGTAGAGCTCGCGGTTGTTCCAGGGGAAGCTGTCGCGGCTGGCGATGCCGGAGTAGGAATAGCCCCACCAGCCTTCGCCCCAGTAGCTGGTCAGCGCGCTGATGCCGGCGTGCGAGATCGAGGCGGCGAAGAGGTCGGTTTTCGTGGCCAGGTACATGGTCATGAAACCGCCGTAGCTGGCACCGATATTGCCGATTCGGTCCCTGTCGACGAAATCATGGGCCTCGACGAACTTCTCGGTGCCCTCGATGATGTCGTCGGCGGCGTGCTCGCCCCAGGCGTTGACGTGCTTCGCCGAGAAGTCCTGGCCGTAGCCGATGGCGCCACGCGGCTGGACCACGTAGATCACGTAGCCGTTGGCCGCCCAGAGGTTGAACGGGTAGCGGCCGGTGAACTGCCGGTTTACCGGCGTGGTGCCGCCGTAGTAGTAGACGATCAGCGGATAGGTCTCTTCCGGATCGAAATCCGGCGGCAGGTAGTAGCGCCCGTCGATGTCGACCTCGTCGGCATTGGTGAACGAGAAGTCGCGCACCTCGCCGAGCACCACGTCCGCGTAGGCGCTCTCGCGCGAGTCGATCAGCACCTCGCTGTCGCCGTCGAGACCGACCCGGTGCACGCGTTGCGGCGCGTCGGCGTCGCTGCCGCGCGCGACCACGGTCGGCGGCGACGTGCGCGAGGC
>CAZSGS010000244.1:0-3779 GCA_964606365.1 uncultured Wenzhouxiangella sp.
CCCTACGCTGATCCGTCCACCCATACCTTCCGCCTGCGCATGGATCTGGAGGAGCCCGACGGCACCCTGTTTCCGGGCATGCTGGTGCGCGTCAACGTTCCGGTCAGCGAGCGCGATGCCCTGCTGATTCCCGCATCCGCCCTGTTCCGCCGCGGCGAGCTGCGCGCGGTCTACGTGCTCGATGACCAGGATCAGGCGCGCCTGCGCCAGGTTCGGATCGGCAGCCGCATCGACGATCGCCTCGAGGTGCTGGCCGGCCTGGATGCCGGTGAGCGCATCGCGCCCGACCCGCGCCGGGTCTTCAAGCAGGCCGCCGAAGGATCGGCGCCTTGAGCGAAAACGGCCGCTCGCTGGGTATTTCCGGGCGCATCGCACGCCTGTTCCAGGACGCCCACGTCACCCCCCTGCTGGCCCTGGTCGGTCTGCTGGCCGGCCTGCTGGTGGTGATCATCACGCCCAAGGAAGAAGAGCCCCAGATCGACGTCACCATGGCCGACGTGTTCGTCCCCTTTCCCGGGGCCAGCGCCGAGGAGGTCGAATACCTGATCACCAACCCGGGCGAGCAGATCTTCGACGAGATCTCGGGCGTGAAACACGTCTACTCGACCTCGCGCCAGGGCCAGGCGGTGATCACGGTCGAATTCGAAGTGGGCATCCCGCGACAGGAAGCGCTGGTTCGCCTCTACAACAAGGTCTACTCCAACAGCGACTGGTTTCCCGCCGACCTCGGCGCCGGGCAGCCGGTGGTCAAGCCCAAGGGCATCGACGACGTCCCGATCGTCACCCTGACGCTGTACGACCCGACCGGTCGCCAGTCCGGCGAGGAACTCACGCGCCTGGCGCATACCCTCGAAGTCGCCCTCAAGCGCGTGGCCGGAACGCGCGACGTCTACACCATCGGCGGGGTACCCGATCGTGTGGACGTGGTCTTCGACCCCGCCAGCCTCGCGGGATACGGCCTGACCCTGGCGGAAATACGCGACGCCATCCAGGCGGCCAACAGCAGCGCCGGCGAGTCGCGCGTCGTCCGCGACGGGGTCTCCATTCCGCTGCAGCCCGGCAGCCTGCTCGAAACCGCCGAGCAGGTGCGGCGACTGGTGGTCGGCATGCACGGCGACACGGCCGTACGCCTGGGCGATGTGGCCGAAATCCGGCGCGGCTCGACGGTGCCGGACCAGAGCGTCATGCTGGGATTCGGCCCCGACGACGAAGGCGCGCGGGCGACGACCTACCCGGCCGTGACGCTGGCAATAGCCAAAAAGCCCGGCGAGAACGCGATCGACATCGCCGATGCGGTCAAGGCGCGCCTCGATATCCTCGAGGGGCGCGTGATCCCCGACAACACCGAAGTACTGCTCACCCGCAACTACGGCAAGACCGCCTCGGACAAGGCCCGTTCGCTGATCCGCGACCTGATATCGGCGACCGTCGCCGTGATCCTGCTGGTGCTCGCGACCATGGGTTGGCGGCAGGCGGCGATCGTCGGCCTGTCCGTCCTCGTCACCCTGCTGCTGACCCTGGTCTTCTCCTGGGCCTGGGGGTTCACGCTCAACCGCGTGTCCCTGTTCGCGCTGATATTCTCGATCGGCATCCTGGTCGACGACGCCATCGTGATCGTCGAGAACGTGCACCGTCGCATCAGTATTTCGAAACGGCCGATCCGGGACATTGTGCCGGCCGCCGTCGACGAAGTGGGCACCCCCACCATCATGGCCACCCTGACGGTCATGGCCGCCCTGCTTCCGATGGCTTTCGTCACCGGCCTGATGGGCCCCTACATGAGTCCCATCCCGATCAACGCCTCGGCCGGCATGGTGCTCTCGCAGGTGGTCGCCTTCGTACTCGCCCCCTGGCTGGCCGTGCGGCTGCTGCGCCGCGATCGCGGCCCCGAAGAGGCCGATACCGGAGCGCGCGAAAGCTCGACCGAGGGCGTCAACCCGCGCCTGAACCGTATCTTTTCGTCCGTTTTCACACCATTCCTGGGCGCCGACCGCTCCGGTCGACGGAATCGCTGGCTGCTGGCAGGCAGCGTGGTGGGACTGACCCTGCTCGTGGCCCTGCTGCCGGTGTTCCAGGCCGTCGTCCTCAAGATGCTGCCTTTCGACGACAAGTCCGAGCTGCAAGTGGTCGTCGACATGCCCGAGCACACACCCATGGAAGAAACCATGCGGGTGCTTACCGAAATGGGCGCGTATCTGTCCACCGTCGACTCCGTCGCCGACTGGCAGGCCTACGCGGGCACGGCCTCCCCGATCAACTTCAACGGCCTCGTGCGCCAGTACTACCTGCGCGGCGAGCCATACCACGGCGACCTGCAGATCAACCTGGTCGACGAACGCGATCGGCAGTCGCACGAAATCGCCCTGGGCCTGCGCGCGCCGCTGACCGAGATCGGCGATCGCTTCGGGGCGGCGGTCAAGATCGTCGAGGTCCCGCCCGGGCCGCCGGTGCTCTCGCCGGTGGTCGCCGAGGTCTACGGCCCCACGCCCGAGGCTCGCGCCGAATCGGCCCGGAAGCTGGCCCGGCAGATGGCCGGCATCGACGGCCTGGTCGATATCGACACCACCGTCACTGCGCCGACCGAGCGCTGGCGGGTGGTGATCGATCGCCATCGCGCCGCCACCCTGGGCGTGTCCCAGGCTCAGGTGGTCGATGCGCTGGCCGTCGCGCTCGGACAGCGCAACGTCAGCTACCTGCGCGACCCCGGTGCCAAGCACGCCGTGCCCATTCGGGTAATTCTGGAAGAAGGCGACAAGGCCCAGCCCGCGGCCCTGATGTCCCTGCCGGTGACCAGCCGTGACGGCGAAATGATCCGTCTGGCGGACGTGGCCAGCGTTGAGGAATCGCAATGGCCGGGCATCATCCAGCACAAGGATCTGTTGCCGGTCACCTACGTCACCGCCGACATGGCCGGACGGGTCGACTCGCCGCTGTACGGCATGTTCGCCATGGCGTCCGAACTCTACGGCCAGGCCGACGCGCCGGCCCAGTACTGGATCAACCAGCCCGAGTGGGCCGGGCAGCCGGCCCTGAAGTGGGACGGGGAGTGGCAGATCACCTACGAGACCTTCCGCGACATGGGCCTGGCCTACGCCGTGGGCGTGTTCGTGATCTTCCTGCTGCTGGTCGCCCAGTTTCGCGCCTACCTGATCCCGCTGATCGTCATGGCGCCGATCCCGCTGACGCTGATCGGCATCCTGCCGGGGCACGCCCTGCTCGGTCGTGAGTTCACCGCCACCAGCATGATCGGCATGATCGCCCTCGCCGGCATCATCGTGCGCAACTCCATCCTGCTGGTAGTTTTCATCCGGCAGCTGCTCGACGAGGGCGAATCGCTGGAAGATGCGGTGATACTGGCCGGCGTGGTCCGGCTCAAGCCGATCGCGCTGACGGCGATCTCGGCCATGCTGGGCGCGGCTTTCATCCTGCCCGACCCGATTTTCAACGGCCTGTCGATCTCGCTGATCTTCGGCCTCGGGGTATCGACGGTGATGACCGTGCTGCTGGTGCCGTTGCTCTACTACGTGTTCATCGGGCGCAGTGAGATTAGCGGGCAGCCCTGAGCAGTTCGTTGACCGACGTTCTCGATCGCGTCTTCTCGTCGACCTGCTTGACGATGACGGCGGCATACAGGCTGTGGCTGCCGTCCTTCGCCGGCAGGCTGCCGGCCACGACGACCGAGCCGGCCGGCACGCGGCCGGTGTTGATCTCACCGGTTTCGCGGTTGTAGATGCGTGTCGACTGGCCGAGAAACACGCCCATGCCGATCACCGCGCCCT
>CAZSGS010000244.1:3789-4395 GCA_964606365.1 uncultured Wenzhouxiangella sp.
CCGAGCGCGCACCGATGAAACAGCCGTCCTCGATGATCGTCGGATTGGCCTGCAGGGGTTCGAGCACCCCGCCGATGCCGGCGCCGCCGGAGATATGCACCCCCGAACCGATCTGGGCGCAGGATCCGACCGTCGCCCAGGTGTCGATCATGCTGCCCGAACCGACGTAGGCGCCGATATTGACGTAGCTGGGCATCAGCACGGTGTCGTTGCCGATGTGCGCGCCGCGGCGAACGGTGGCCGTGGGCACCACGCGGGCCCCGCACTGCTCGGGCGAATCCACACCGTCGGCAAAACGCAGGTCGACCTTGTCGAAGTAGTTGCTGACACCCCCTTCCATGACGCGATTGGCGGTGGTTCGGAAGTGCAGCAGGATGGCCTGCTTGAGCCAGCCGTTGACCCGCCACTGGCCGTCTTCACCGGGCTCGGCCACGCGCAGCTGCCCGCTCTCGAGCCCCTGCAGGCAGGTATCGATCTGCCCGCGCAGTTCGCGATCGGCCGTCTCGGGCGCAAGCTCGCCACGACGGTCCCAGGCGGCCTCGATGGCCATCTTCAGTTTGTCGAGTTCGTTCAGCATCGGATTCAAGGGTTCAGGGTTCAGGGGTT
>CAZSGS010000245.1:0-4384 GCA_964606365.1 uncultured Wenzhouxiangella sp.
GGCGCTACCGGCGTTGATCGCCTCGAGGAAGTCGCCCTTCGAAGAGCCGCCGTCGCCGACGACCGTGACCGCCACGCGGTCCTCCTTCCTGAGCTTGTAGGCCATGGCCGCACCGGCGGCGTGCATGCACTGGGTGGCGATGGGCACGCACCAGGCGAAGTCGTGCTCGGGCCCGCCGAAGTCGCTGCCGCGCTCGTCGCCGCCCCAGTAGAGCAGCACCTCGGACATCTTCACGCCGCGATAGAACTGCGCGCCGTACTCGCGGTACATCGGCGCGAAGCAGTCCTCTTTTCGCATCGACGCGCCGATCGCCACGTGCGCGGCCTCGTGGCCGAGGCTGGATGCATAGGTGCCCAGCTTGCCCGTGCGCTGCAGGGCGACCGCCTTCTTGTCGAAAGTCCGGGTCAGAACCATCAGCTTGTACAGCTCGGTCAGCCGATCGAAATCCCTCGCCAGTGCCGGCACCTGCTGGTCCTCGACCAGCTTGCCGTCGGGTTTCAGGAACTGGAAATAGTCCACCTTGAAGGCGGCGGCGGTGTGCGCCATGACGACTCCTCTCTTTGTGATATTCCGGAGTTCGGAGGGCCGGACGGCCGATCCGAAGCGGGTGCGTATTATAAGCGCTCGGACAGCCGGGGAGGAAATCCCGGGCCGGCGACCTGAACGGGTCGTGGTTGTTCGCGAAAATGCAGGCAACTGACTCCAAATCCGGGCATTGCGGGCGCCCGGAACCGTTTGTGCCATAATCACCGACGCATACAAAAAAATTCAGGGGTACAAGATGAAGAAGCTGATCACGCTCTTTGGCGGTCTGGCGTTGGCTGCCGGGCTCAATGCGCAATCCGTGCCGATGCCGGCGCTGTCCGCCCCGGTTACGGTTCATACCGATGCCAACGGCATCCCGACGATCGTCGGCGACACCGAGAACGACGTCAATTACGTCCGCGGTTTCCTCCACGCCCGTGACCGGCTTTTCCAGATGGATTACCTGCGCCGCGTCGCGTCGGGAACCCTGGCGGAATTGCTCGGCCAGGCGGCGCTGAGCAGCGACGTGGAACTGCGAACGCTCGGTCTGCGTCGCGGTGCGCTCGAGACCTGGCAGCAGCTGAATGCCGACGAGAAGGACTGGGTCAAGGCCTACGCCGACGGCGTCAATGCCTTCCTGGCCAGTGCCGAGCAGCTGCCCCCGGAATACGATGCACTCGAGTTGACCGAGGTCGAGCGCTGGTCCCCGGTCGATTCGCTCATCATCGGCAAGCTGCTGGCCTTCCAGCTGTCGTTCGACTCCGGGGTGGTCGATCGAACTCTCAGGCTCGCCAATTACCAGGGTGTCGGCGACGCCGCGGAATTCGACGGTGCCGCGCTGTTCTCCGAGGATCTTTCCCGCGCCGAGCCCATGGACGACCGGGTCTCGCTTCCGGGTTTTCTCGAGTCCACCGGCATCGTTACCGTACCGGGTGATTCCGGCTCGTCCCTCCAGTCGGCACAAGGTTCGGAGAATCAGACCGGCTGGCAGAACCTGCCGCAGCTCGACGAAGCCGTGGTGGACAGCCTGGGACATTACATGGACCGGGTCCGCAGCATTCCCTTGCTGGGCACGACCGTCGGCCGCGCCGACAATCGCGCCGGTTCCAACTGGTGGGTCGTTTCCGGCGATCACACCGACAGCGGTTTTCCGATCATGGCCAATGATCCGCACCTGGGCCTGGACATGCCGGCTTTGATGATCAACGAAAACATCGTCATTCGCGACGAGGAGCGGGTGGTCAGCGGCGTGACGCCGCCCGGTACACCCCTGATCCTGCTCGGCTGCAACCTCTCGATCTGCTGGGGCCTGACCAACCACAATGTCGACGTCACCGACTATTTCCAGGAAGAGATCCGGACCAACGGTTACGGCCTGCCGACGCACACGGTTCACGCCGACGGCGAAGAGCCGGTCCTCTACGTCTTCCAGAGCTACTTCGTCAACGGCGTCGGCGACGGCGAGATGGACAACATCAGCCGCGCCAACGTCGGCTACGATTCCGGCGGCATCACTTTCCTGGTCCCGCGACGGAACAACGGCCCGATCGTTGCGCAGCCGGACGCCGAATCGGCGATTTCCGTGCAGTACGCCGGCTGGGGGGCGACCTTCGAGCTGAGCACCCTGCGTGGTTTCGAGCGTGCCGGCAATATGGAAGAATTCCGTGCCGCAATCGACAACTGGACCTTCGGCTCGCAGAACGTCGTCTACGCCGACGTGGAAGGCAATATCGCCTACTTCACGACCGGCGGCGTGCCGCTTCGCGAGGACCTGCAGAACAACGAGGTCGGCGGCGGTGTGCCGCCGTTCCTGCTGCGCGACGGTTCCGGTGCCCTGGGTCACGACTGGCTGCCGGCCAACGAGGACTCGCCGCGCGGCGCGCCGTTTGCGTCGCTGCCCAAGTCGGAAATGCCGCACGCGGTCAACCCGTCCCGGGGTTACATCGCAAACGCCAACAACGATCCGGTCGGCACGACCCTGGACAACAATCCGCTGAATCAGCTGCGACCCGGCGGCAACGGTATCTACTACCTCAATCCGTCCTACTCGGAGCTGCGCATGGCCCGCATAGACCGGGAGCTGCAGGACATGATCGCCGCGGGCCCGATCACCGTCGAGCAGATGAAGGCCCTTCAGGCCGACAACCAGATGTTCGACGCCGAGCTGATCGTCCCTTACATTCTCGAGGCCTTCGAGAACGCCACCGAAGACGACGCCTGGCCCGGCCTGGCGCAGTTCGCGCTCGACCCGGGTATCCAGGAAGCGATCGGCCGGCTCGCCGAATGGGACTTCTCCACGCCGACCGGTCTGGCCGAAGGTTGGGATCCCGGCAGCCCGGCCGGCAGCGGTGAGCCATCGGCCGAGGAAGTGGCCCACAGCGTCGCGGCCACGATCTACTCCGTCTGGCGCGGCCAGGCGATCGGCAACACCATCGACGCGACCCTCGAGGCCCTGGAGCTGAGCGAGCATCGCCCCGGCTCGAGCGATTCCCTGCGCGCGCTGCACCATCTGCTGGCCGACTTCGACCAGAACGGCGGGTTCGGTGCCTCGGGTGTTCCGTTCTTCAACGTCGAGGACGCGCCGGACATGGCATCGGCCCGAGACACGGTCCTGCTCGCCAGCCTGGCGCAGACGCTGGAGCTGCTGGCCAGCGACGAGTTCGCCCCGGCCTTCGGGAATTCCGGTGACCAGGACGACTACCGCTGGGGCAAGCTCCATCGCATCGTCTTCAGCCACCCGTTGGGTAGCGATCCGTTCAACGTGCCCAACGGCGGCGGCCTGAGCGACGTGGGTGAGGGCCTGCCTGGCGTCGCGCGCGCCGGGGGTTACCAGACGGTCGACGCCGCCTCGCACGGCACCCGGGCCGACGGGCTCAACGATTTCATGTTCGCTTCCGGTCCGGCGCGCCGGACCGTCGCCGAGATGTCGACAGGTACGCCCGATGTTCACGAGATCCTCCCGGGCGGTCGCAGCGGCGTACTGGTGAGCCCCTTCTACACCAACCAGCTTCGGCTGTGGTTGAGCAACGACTACCTGCCGGTCAGCTTCGGTGAGAGTGGCGGTGAGTCGACGGCCGTGGATACAACGACCTTCACGCCGTGAGGTTTTGCAGGCGTTGACAGGCCACGAGCGCCCGCCTCCGAGCGGGCGCTTTCTTGTTGCGGCGCCTTCGACGCTTGAATCCGGTACGTTCGAAGGCCATCTTTCAGGCTCGGACCGCTTTCAGGACAATCTCATGATCAACATGCTCGAACGCTTCGCTCTGGCGCATACCCAGGTCACGCGCCTGAATGCCGAGCTGCGCGAGATCGTGCCGCCGAACCAGACGTTCAGCGCCAAGGTCGAGCTCAAGCTCACTCCGCTGGAGATGAAGTACGAGGGTGAACTGCCCCAGTATCAGGTCACCGCCCGGATGCTTTGCCGCGGCTCGCGCGAGGACCAGCCGGACAAGCTGCTGTTCACCATCGAGCTGGTGCTGCAGGTGGTGTATTCGCAGTTCCAGGGTGAGCCGGTGGGGTTCGAGACATTCAAGGCCAACCACGGCAGCCTCACGCGTCAACTCTACCCCCTCATTCACCACCAGCTTCAGCCGGTGTTCAAGCAGTTCGGTCTCGACCAGGTCAAGCTGCCCTACGACCTGGCCGGCAACGCACAGGACCAGGCAGGCGCGGGGCAGCGGCAGGTGCACTGAAGCGCCAAATTGACGCTTGTTGCGGGGCGTGAAAGAATCCTCCTAAATCAGCCGTGGGAACTCTCAGCGTGACGAGTGTCAAGCGCGAAGCGATCTCGAAAGTCGACATTGCCTGGCTCCGTATGGAGCAGCCGACCAATCTGATGATGATCACCGGCGTGATCGTC
>CAZSGS010000246.1:0-4337 GCA_964606365.1 uncultured Wenzhouxiangella sp.
GCTACGCCCGCCAGGACCGCCGCCCGCGCTCCGCGCGCGTGCCGATCACGGCCAAGGTCGCCGCCCGGATGATCTCGGTGGCCGGCACCGATCGCGTCGTCACCGTCGACCTGCATGCCGACCAGATCCAGGGTTTTTTCGACGTTCCCGTCGACAACGTCTACGCCTCACCGCTGACCCTGGCGGACATCTGGAAGCACTACACTTCTGACGAGATCATCGTCGTCTCACCCGACGTGGGCGGGGTCGTGCGCGCTCGCGCCATCGCCAAGCGTCTGGACTGCGAGCTCGCCATCATCGACAAGCGTCGACCGCGCGCCAACGAGGCGACCGTGATGAACCTGATCGGTGACGTCGAGGGCAAGATCTGTGTCCTCGTCGACGACATGATCGATACGGCCGGTACGCTGTGCTCGGCCGCCGGCGCCCTGAAGGACAAGGGCGCGCTCAAGGTCGTGGCCTACTGCGTCCATCCGGTTCTTTCGGGCAAGGCGATCGACAACATCAACGCCTCGCGCCTCGACGAGATCGTCGTCACCGACACCATCCCGCTGAGCCAGGCGGCCCGCGATACCGGCCGCATTCGCCAGCTCTCGGTCGCCCAGATGCTGGCCGAAACCATCCGCCGCATGGCCGAGGGCGAGTCGGTCAGCTCCCTCTACGTCGATTGAGGCCGGGTTCCGCGATTGCCCGTAGGTCGCGGTCGCATCCGCGACGGACGACGTTCAAGATCCGTGCACGCATAAGCTACGCGTGATCAGGTTTGCCATGTCGTTCGTCGGGGACGCGGCCCCGACCTACGTATACCCGATCTGCACAGCGACCACCATGGCCACGGCTGCAGCGGCCAGCAGCTTCAGGATCAGCGGGAAGACGAAGCGGAACCAGCGGTCATAGGGGATGCCCGCCAGGCCGAGGATGCCCATCAGTACCGGGTTGGTCGGCACGATCATGTTCATGAAGCCGTCGCCGAACTGGTAGGCCAGCACCGAGACCTGCCGGGAGATGCCCACCAGGTCGCCGATCGGCGCCATCAGCGGCATGGTCAGGTAGGCCTGGCCGCTGCCCGAAGACACGAAGATGTTCATCACGCTCTGGATGCCGAGCATGCCCACGGCCGAAATCTCGGCCGGCAGGTCGATCAGCGGTGAGGCCATTGCGTTGACGATGGTGTGCAACACCTGGCCGTCCTCGAGGATCAGAGCGATCGACTTGGCGAAGCCGATCAGAATGGCCGTGCCGGCCAGCTCGGAGGCGCCGAAGCTGAAATGCCTTGCAAGATCGTTGAACGACATGCGGTCGATGAGTGCGACCAGAATCGACAGGGCGATGAAGACCGCGCCGAGCTCGACCAGGTACCAGCCGTGTTCGACGATCCCGTAGACCAGGATGCCGAGCGCCAGCAGGGTGGCGCCGAGGATGGCCTGGCGCCGCCCGGTGAGTTCGGGCAACTCGCTGGCCTCGGGCGGTTGTGCCGATTCGATGCCGTACACAAGGCTCGCTTCGGGATCGCGCTGTACCTTCCGCGCATAGGACCAGACGTGGTGGACGCCGATCGCCAGAAAAGGCAGGAAGAGCCCGGCGCGAAAGACGATGCCAGAGCCCTGCTGCAGTTCGGCGATATCCTGTGCGATGAAGAGGGTAAAGGGATTGAGGATCGCCGCCCCGTAGCCGACGCAGTAACCGACGACCATGATGCCGATGGCTGCGACGGTGTCCATCTTCATGGCCACGCACAGCGAGATGAGAATGGCGGCGAGCGGAATGTACTCCTCGGCCATTCCAAGTGTCGCGGAGGCGGCCGCAAACAGGAACATGCCCACCGAGATGAGCCAGAAGGCGCTGCCGCCCAGGTGTTTGATGACGCTGCCGAGGAAGGCCTCGATGGCGCCGGTTTCCCGAATCACGGCGAGCGCGCCGCCGATAAGCAATACGAAGAAGATGATGCCCTGGACCTCGGCCATGGCCCTGGGTACCGCCGTGAACAGGTGCCAGGGCGGCAGGGCTTCCGCGTCCTCGATCAGCCCGAACGTCCCCGGCTGAACGACTTCCCGTCCGCTGTCGTTGGTGACGGTCTCGAAACTGCCGGCCGGCAGCACCCAGGTCAGCACCAGCGCGACGATCATCATGATGAACATCAGCACCAGCGTGTGCGGCATTCGCAAGGTCTTGCTCATCGGCTCGCGTGCTCCCTCTATCGTGGCTGTAGAACCGTGGCCGGCTCAGTCTTCCGAGCCGGCCTCTTCGCCGATGTGGCGATCCAGAAAGTCGCGCATGGCGGTGTACATGTCGACGCGATTGTCGACATCGTAGAAGCCGTGCCCCTCGTCTTCCTTGAGCATCGACTTGTAGTCTTTTCCGGTCGCGTCGAGCGCCTCCTTGAGCCGTTCGAAGTGCCCCACGACCACGCGCACGTCGCTGCCGCCGTGCACCAGGAACAGGTCCGCCTCGATTTCCTCGACGTTGTGCACCGGCGAGACCTCTTTCAGCGCTTCCGGGTCATCGCCGACATAGGCGTCCATCCAGCGTTCGCGCGCCTGCCTGGATTCGCGCCCCTGCTGCCGCGACGAGTCGTTGCCGTCGCCTTCCCGGAACCAGGGCAGGTCGTAGACGCCGACGTAGCCGACACCGCACTGGAAGAGGTCGGGGGTCTTGATGATGCCCATGAGGGTGGCGTAGCCGCCGTAGCTGCCGCCGTAGATGCAGATGCGATCGGGGTCGGCGATGCCCTGCTCGATGGCCCAGCGCGTGGCGTCGGTAATGTCGTCCTGCATCTTGCCGCCCCACTCCCGGCGGCCGAGGTCGGTGAAGTCCGAGCCCCGGTTCCCGGAGCCGCGATAGTTGACCTGGAGCGTGGCGTACCCGTGCTGGGCGAAGTATTGGGCTTCGGGGTTGTAGCCCCAGTGATCGGTGATGCCGAAGGGGCCGCCGTGGACGTTGACGATCAGCGGGAGATCCTCGTTCCGGCCTTCGGGGCGGGTCAGCATCGCGTGCAGCTCCAGACCGTCTCGCGCTTCGATCGTGATCGGTTCCATCGGCACCAGGACTTCCGTGGGCAGGTCGGGCAGTGTGGCTGCGAGGAAACGTGCTTCCATGCTGTCGGTGTCGAACAGGTAGAACTCGCCGGGGTTCCGGTCTCCGCGAACCCAGACGCTGGCCAACTCGCCGTCGTCGGAGAACGAAGTGATGCTGACGTCCTGGTCCGGAAACGACATCACGAGGCGCTGCAGCAGGATGGCTTCTTCGTTTTCCTCGGCTATGTCGTCGAAGAAGGTGTACTGGCTCGGGCCGAAGCGCGTGACCACGCCGAGCACTTCGCCGTCGCTGCCGAAGATCCCGCCGCTGACGTCCACTTCGGGGTGGCGATACAGCAGTTCGACTTCGTTGGTCGCGAAGTCATAGCGGAATACGCCCATGCGGTCGTCTTCCGTCATGTCGTGATTGGAGAGGAAATAGGCTTGCGAGTTGTCGCCGGAAAAGCCCAGCATGCTGATGTCGACCGGCTGGCGCTCGGTCTCGATATCGAGCTCGCGCCATTCCTCGCCGTGTTTGACGTGCAGAATGATCTTGCGGTCGTCGACCGTTTCGCCCTCGATGATCTCGACTGCCACGCGAATCTCGCCGCTGTTGTCGGCCATCAGGCGGCGTATGTTCTCCGAGTCCGGCTGGTCCTGCATGTAGCGTGTAGTGCCGCGGTAGACGTGCAGCTTGTGTGCCTTGGGCTGCCCTTCGTCGGCGAAATGGTACTTGGCGATCAGGATGTAGTCTTTTTCATCCGGCAGCGTGTGCAGCATTTGAAAACGCGAGCGCTGCACCTCGAAGATCTGCCGACGGTCGCCGCCGTCGATGTCGGCGGCATACAGGTGCGCGGGCCGCCCGGTATTGTCGAGGTTGCCGGTCACTTCGCCGACCGCCTTGACCACTCGCGTGTTGTTGGCCCACCAGAAACTCAGGACATGCTGGTTTTCACCCAGGCCGAACGCGGCGGTGACCTCCTGTTCCTCCAGGTTCATGACCGCGAGCTTGACCTGCGTTCCTTCCTCGTAGGTGAAGGCCGCGTGCTCGCCGTTCGGCGACAGTTTGATGTCCTGAATCTTCGAGTGCTGGAAGAAGTCGCGGGCCGAGACTTCCTCTTCGCTCGCCCAGGACGCAAGCCCCGGCACCAGCAGCGTGAGAACGAGGGCCAGTTGAACAAGTCGGGCCATGACAATGCTCCGGATAATGTGAATTCAAGCGCAGCATTGTCGCAAAAAGCCGACGGAGATGACAGGCTTGTCGCGCCCCTCCGGCATTGGTATGGAGCGCGCCTGAGCCGACAGTGCAAGGCGCGACCCGCA